>JAUVJV010000170.1 GCA_030592245.1 Candidatus Eiseniibacteriota bacterium | reverse complement strand
GACGATGCCCCTGCTCCGCGTTGCGGCGAACCTGCTTGGATCCGTTCTCTTACGCTTGAGACTCGTCTCCGAGATGGAGCAGGAAAAGGACATACTGAGACGATACACAAGACTCACCGCCGGCAGGGAAGTCAGGATGGCAGATCTCAAGCGGGAAAACGCCGGCCTCAGGGAGTTGGTCATGAAGCTCGGCAACAAAGATAAGGAGTAATATACATTGGAGAAGTGGTTTGACAGCCTGACGAAGGAACGCATGGCCGGCCTGGTCGGTGTACTCGCCTACCTTTACCACTCGGACCTGGCGAGCGAACCATCGGCAACCCTATCGCTTTCAAGATGCCTGGAAGAGGTGTCCTCGAGATACTCCCTGGAAGGCTGCTCGGTGATGCGGCTCACAGGAGACGAAACTGAAGTGATCGCGAGGCACGGGACCGGGGAGTCCTGTGTTCAGAAGATCGCCGAGTGCTTCAAGGCGAAGATCAGCAAAAGACCCGCAGCCACGTGCCACCATGACGCGACTAGTGCCCACCATGGCGCAGCAACGGATCACCACGACGCTGCAATGGATGACCACGGCGCTGGCCCATCCATCTGTCCCCCGGCGCCTGAGACAAAGACCCTTTCTATCGACGGCCGGCAACATCATATATCAGGCTTCAGGCTTGAGGACGATCAGTGGTGCCTGGTGGACTTCGTTCCCACTGATAATGTTTGCTCCCCCGCACAGGAGCTCAGCCTGATCGCCATGCATCTATGCAGTACTGTAATGCGGCTGGGCCTGCATGATGAGGCCCTGGCCGCAAAAGAGAGCCTCGACAGGCTCAACCGCGAACTCAAGGAGATGCATGTCTGTTCCCTCAACATAATGGAAGACCTGCAGAAGAAGAACCGGGACCTCAGCATGCTGAACGAGGTATCCCGGAGCCTGGCATCCTGGAAGAGCCTTCCCGAGCTGGCCGGAAACGCCGCAAAGGCGGCCTCGGGTATCCTGAACGGAGCCAGGGCCATAGTCTACGTCAGGGACGAGGCCAGGGAGTTCTACCAGCCTTACCTTCCGGATGCTGAAGACGGAACCGGGGATCCCCGGCCTGACGCCGTTCCGTGCTCGAAGGCCCTCGCCGATAGAATCAAGAACAGAGAGGAACTCACCTTCGATGCGTGCGGCGACGACCTGATCGAGGAGATTGCCGGGCAGACAGGATACAGGAGCGGGCTTCTTGTGCCCCTGCTTTCCAAGGACGAGGTCATGGGATTCATCCTGGCATGTGAGACCCGCTGGCACCGCGTCTTTACCGGTGAAGAGATTGAAAACCTCAAGGTCCTGGCCACCACGCTTGCCGTAGCGATGGAGAACGCCGACCTGTTGTCCCGCCTGACCAAGCAAGTTGGGGAGATGGGCATTCTGAACGAATACATCGCGACCGTGGTCGACAGCATCGATCTGGGAGTGATGGTGATCGATAAGGATCTTACCATTACGGTTCTCAATAAGGGCTTCGAGAGACTCTACGGGTACAAGCGGGATGACTTCCAGGGCAAGAACGTCTTCGAGGCTCTCCCCCACCTTGTGGAACAGGGCTTCGGCGAGCTCGCCCAGCAGGTCCTCAAGGGAAAGCCTTTCGTCAGGTATGGATGGCGAAGAAGACTCTTGGACGGCAGCGAGGTCGTCCAAAACTTCAGGGTGTTCCCGCACAGGGACTCGTCCGGCAACATAATCGGTGGGATCGCGATCATCGAGGACATAACCGAAAAGGCCGGGCTCGAGAATCAGCTGGTAAAGTCTGAGAACAAGTTCAGCAGGCTGGTCGAGGACCTTGACGACGGCTACTTGATCGCCGTGGATGAGAAGATCACCTATGCCAACAGGGCGGTCTCACACCTGACCGGTACCCCCCTTCACGAACTCATCGGCAGTCCGGTCTCTGAAATCCTCGGCGAAGAGGACATGCTCTTATTCTTTGCAGGTCCGGTGGAAGAGAAGATAGTCTGCGAGTCCAAGCTCACTCACTCGACGGGCACCTGGATCCCCGTGGAAGTCAGCCTGAACCGTTGTGACTACGGCGATGGACAGGCCATATCCGTCGTCATAAGGGACATAACCAAAACCCGGAAGTTCGAGAGGCAGCTGGAGACCAAGAACCGCGAGATGCGCCTCAGGAACGAGCAGATCACGCGGCTCAATCTGGAGCTGGAAGGCACAATAAACAAACTCAAGGACTCCCAGGAGAGTCTGGTAAAATCGGAGAGGATTGCCGCCATCACCCAGACCTCGGTGGCAACCAATCACGAGATAAACAATCCGCTGTTTGCGATCCTGGGCCAGGCTCAGCTGATGCTGCGGGAGTTCGAGGGCAAGGACGAAGGCATTCTCCGGCGGCTTCGCACCATAGAGGAGTCCGCCCTGCGCATAGCGTGTGTGACCAAGAAGCTGGCCAATCTCGCCGACCCGGTGGTCAAGGAATACTCGGGTATCTCCACGACCATGATCGACGTCGACAAGTCGACATCGAAATAGCCTCTACGGGGCCGGGCTGCCCGGTCTCGCCATATGGTCTCCCTATCCGAAGATCTCGAGATGCAGACGGCTCAAGACCACCCCGAATACCAGGGAGACAACCGACATCAGTTTGATCAGGATGTTCATTGAAGGGCCGGAGGTGTCCTTGAAAGGATCTCCCACGGTGTCGCCGACAACGGCGGCCTTGTGAGCATCCGACCCCTTGCCACCCAGGTTGCCTTCCTCGATCCACTTCTTGGCATTATCCCAGGCGCCTCCACCGTTTGACATCATGATCGCCAGGAGGACCCCGGTTACCGTTGCCCCGGCGAGCAGGCCTCCAAGGGCCTCAGGGCCCAGGAGAATCCCGACTATGGCCGGCGAGCACACTGCCAGGACACCGGGAACCACCATCTCCTTGAGCGCGCCTTTCGTGGCGATGTCCACGCAACGGGCGGAGTCGGGCTTTGCCTTGCCCTCCATCAATCCCGTGATCTCCCTGAACTGTCGCCGGACCTCTTCCACCATCTTAAATGCTGCCCGGCCAACGGCACGCATGGTCAGAGCCGCGAACAGGAATGGCAGCGCGCCGCCGAGGAAGAGTCCGATAACCACCTCGGGCTTCTTGATATCTATGACTTCCAGACCCACCGTGGCCGCATAGGCTGCAAAGAGAGCCAGCGCGGTCAGGGCCGCGGAGCCGATGGCAAAACCCTTGCCGATGGCGGCGGTGGTGTTGCCCAGCGAGTCCAGCTTGTCAGTGATCTTGCGAACTTTGGGCCCCAGCCCGCTCATCTCCGCGATGCCACCCGCATTATCCGCAATCGGGCCATAAGCATCGACCGACATGGTCATTCCGATGGTGCCCAGCATACCGACGGCAGCTGTCCCGATGCCATAGACACCGGCAAACCGGTGGGCGGCAAAGATGGCTGCCGCTATCGCGAGAACGGGAAACGTGGTGCTCATCATGCCCACAGAGAGGCCCGAGATGATATTGGTGGCCACGCCCGTCTTGGAGCTCTCGGCGATCTCCCGCACGGGCGGACCCGAGGTGTAATACTCGGATAGGAGTCCTATCGCCACACCTGCTGCCATTCCGGTGAGCACCGCCAGGGAGAATCTGATGTCAAGGCCCAGACGCCCGGAAGCCATCAACGCGGCGATGGCCAGAAGGGCCACACTCACATAAGTCGAGGAGCGAAGAGCCACGGCGGGATTCTTTGATTGGAAGAGCCGGACGGCCAGGGTTCCCACGAACGAGGCTATGGTCCCCATCGTTACGATCAGAATGGGGAAGATCATCATGGCCGCTCTCTTCTCATCCGTCAGCCCGACTATTGTGGCTGCAATCGCGATGCTGGCGACCACCGAACCCACATATGACTCGAAGAGATCGGCGCCCATCCCGGCCGTATCCCCGACATTGTCGCCGACATTGTCGGCGATGACGGCGGGGTTCCTCGGGTCGTCCTCGGGGATCCCGACCTCAACCTTGCCCACCAGGTCGGCTCCGACATCCGCCGACTTGGTAAATATCCCGCCACCGACACGAGCGAAGAGCGCTATGGAGCTTGCGCCCATCGCGAAGCCGCTCAAGACCTGAGTCAGGGCTGCATCATTCTCAAAACCGAGGTACAACAGTGATATCCCCAACACACCCAGGCTGGCCACCGACATGCCCATCACGGCCCCACCGGAGAAGGCTATTCCCAGGGCCTTGCTCTGGCTGACGGTTGCCCCCTGAGTCGCCCTCACATTCGCCTTGGTGGCGGCCTTCATCCCGAAGTAGCCGGCCAGCATCGAAGACAGTGCCCCGGCAAGGAAAGCCAGTCCCGAAGTGAGGGCAATTGCCTGCCAGAGGACGATAAAGAGGACCACGACGAAGACCGCAAGCGTCATGTACTCGCGCTTGAGAAAGGCCATGGCGCCGGTATGGATCAGGTCCGCGATTTCCTTCATCTTCTCGGACCCGAAAGGATTGCGCTGCATCAGCAGATACAGGATGCCGGCATAGATAAGACCCAGCACTCCAACTATGATCCCGGCCGTCAATATGCTCATCGGTTACCTCCATGGAAGAACACTGTGACCAGTCTGATAGGCACAAATCCTAATGCAACCCGGAGAACTCGTCAAGCGGATTTGGCGGGTCCTTTCGGCCGCTTAAGAAAGGCCGATTACCCAGTCACGGCTAATGGGAAGCGCCGTGACTCTCCGGCCGAGGGCATTGGATACGGCGTTGGCTATGGCGGCCGGAACCGGGATGATGGCCGGCTCTCCCAGCCCCTTCACCCCGTAGGGTCCGTCTGCGGAAAGGCTCTCCACAAACTCCGAGTGTACCTCCTCGCAGACGTCCAGGGATGTGGGTATGAGATAGGTGGAGAAGTCAACCGAGGAGACCCGGGCTCCCTCCTCCATAAATCTCTCGCTTAAGGCCAGGCCCATGCCCTGGGCAACTCCCCCTTCCACCTGGCCGGCCGAGGTGAGAGGGTTCACTATCCTGCCGCTGTCATGAACCGCCCAGAATCCGGTCAGCTTGATCTCACCCGTCTCCAGGTCAACCTCCACCTCGGCGATGTCTGTTGCGAAGGAGTAAACATAATAGGCTTTGCCCTGCATGGAGTCCTCATCGACCTTGCATTCCGGCATCACATACCAGCCGGTCGCCACGAGGTCCACTCTCCTGTCGGCGCAGAGCTCTAAGAGTTCATCGAAGCCGAGTCGCTTGCCTGTCGAGGGGCTATGGACCCCTTCGCCGGAGGCATCAAACGCGGCGTCGTCTCCGAGGAGCGTTACCGCTGCCTCGAGCATGCGTTCTCTTATGCGGGAACAGGCATCGATGATGGCGTTACCGCATATAACGGTGGTCCTCGATGCCACGGTCGGCCCCGAATCCGGGACGAGGTGGGTGTCAACGCGGTTCACGATCACGCGCCCGACATCCACTCCCAACGCGTCCGCCGTGACTTGAGACAGCGCGGTCAGCGCGCCCTGCCCCATGTCGGTACAGCCCACGAAGACATTGACCGAACCATCCCGCAGGAGCTCGACCTTGGCGCCGCCCCGGTCGATGCGGCGGCCGATCGCCCCCAGGCTTACCCCGTAGAACATACTGGCGATACCCCGGGCCCTTACCCGTGAGCGTTCCACCTTCCGGGCTTCAAACCTCCCGTGCAAACCTCTAAGGATCTCCTCTGTCTTCTCAAGCGTCTCTGCAAAGCCGACGCTCTCATCGAGAACCTGCCCTGTCGCGGTCTGGCCTCCGACCCTGAGGGCATTCCTCAGCCTGAACTCAACCGGATCGATCCCGGCCAACCGGGCCAGCTCGTCGATCACGGCT
>JAUVJV010000004.1 GCA_030592245.1 Candidatus Eiseniibacteriota bacterium | reverse complement strand
CTGCGACTCCCCCGGGGTTATGGGAACCTGGTTCGAGCCGGCCCAACCTATTCCGGCGCCCGCTCTCAGGTAGACCCCGCCCGAGGCGCCATGGGGATTCCCGGGAAACCAGTAGAGACTCAGGGCAATCTGCTGCTGGCTGCGCCGATTCTTGATGATCGTCGAATCCTCTTCCTCATCAAAGAACTTCCCGGCGCCGCCGGTCTCCAGACGCTCCTCATCAAACTCGATGATCCAGCCGCTGTAATTGAAGGCAAGCATGGTCTTGGAACCTATCATGCGGCCGAGGCGGATCAAGGGAATCCCGCCCCCTTCATACTCCTGGCTGCTACCATCGGGCTGGTTAAAGACCCCGAGGCCCATGCCCCAGCCCACCCCCACCATCCAATGAGGACGGGGCTGCGTCCTTATCGCCAGGGCTTCCTCCGGGAAGAGAGCGCCGAGCGCGATCAGGGCAATCACGAGAACTGCCGGTATGTGTCCGGGCCTGACCAACGGGATACCTCCTTGAAGGTATTACTATCGCGCACCACTATAGCCCCTGTCCTGCATCCCCGTCAAGAAAGCTTTTTTGATCAGGGAAAGCTTTACAGCCGCCCGCCAGGATGTTACCCTATCCGAAATCGACCGGGTTGACCCGGCCGACCGGAGGTGCCCGGTCAGGATTGGAGGTACAGGGATCTTCAGGAAAGCTCAGCAATCGATTCTGCTTCTGGTGATGCTTCTGGCGGCTTTGTCTGCGCCAGGCAGGGCCGAGCCTGAGGCATATCCCCATCAACCGGTCAATCTCTCCTTCTTCTATCCCATAAGCACCAACCGCAACCCCGAGATCTCAACCAACTTCAGGCTCAACCTCATCTACGGCGACATAGGTTCGATCCGTGGTGTCGATATCAACGGCCTGGTTGGCCGCGTCCGCCGGGACATGGTCGGCCTCCAGGCAACTGGAGCCTACTCTCATATCGGCGGGGAACTTCGGGGTGTGGCAGTCACCGGCTTAGCCACATACGTGGAGTCCGACGCGAAGGGTATTCAATACTCGGGATTTGTCAATTTCAACCGCGGGGATTTCACCGGATACGAGCACGCCAACCTCTTCAACTATGTCGAGGGGGACCTCATCGGAGTCCAGACCACCGGGCTTCTCAACCTCAATGACGGGGATGTGAAGTACTGTCAGCTTTCGTCCATCGGAAACGCGGTTGCAGGAGATTTCGTGGGGGCGCAGGTCGCTGGCGGCATGAACTACGTCAATCAGCGCATGCACGGCGGCCAGCTGGCCATGGCCAACTTCGCCAAGGAAATGAAGGGCATCCAGGTTGGCCTTGGGAACATAGCGGGCGATGCCCGAGGCGTTCAGGTTGGTGTTGTGAACATCGCAAGCGAGCTGGATGGCGTTCCTGTTGGAGTCATCAACTACACTGACGAGGGGGATGCCGACTGGGTAACATTCGGCTCGAACCTCGCGGCAATAAGCACCGGGGTGAGAACGATCCACCGGCGCTTCTATTCCTTTCTGGCGGTCGGAGTTGGTGATCTTAAGGAGAAGCGGAACGATACGGCTTTCATAAGCTGGCATTACGGCTATGCGGTTCCTGTGTCCGGGGCCTGGAAGATAGGCATCGATGCGGGTTATTTGCATATCGTGCCGACCCCGAGCGACGACCCGGAGGTGAATACTGATCTGCATTATGCGATCCAGGGACGTGTGCTTGCCGAGTACCGGATTTCTGAGAAGACCAGGGTATTCGGTGGGGCGGGCTTTAGCACGATATTCTCGGAGTATTCCTCCGATGCTTCATCGGAGACCGATCCACTTGTGGTATTGGGTATTTCACTTTATTAGGAGCATGATCCTGAGAGCAGACAAGTTCAGTGAGTTGACATTGGGGTTGGCTATGAGATCTGCGAGCATAGTTCTTATTGTGCTCTTGTCGATTGCGACTCTCACCGTCGGCATCTGCGCAGCCTCTGATGGATCCGCCCATCCGGCCTCGCAGACCCATGGCGGGCTCAAGTTCTTCACATCGACCACCGATGGGGGCTCGGCGGAGGCCGACAGCCTCAAGCCGCCGGAGTTCTATCATGCCAAGGGCTCCCGTTTCTGGAGGTCGACCCTGGAGATGGTGGGCTTCAACCTGATCATGACCATGTATGGCAAGTATATCATGAACCCTGAGGACCATGGCTTCGACGTGAGCTTCGACACCATCAAGGAAAACCTCAAAAACGGCTTCGAGTGGGATGATAACTCATTTTCAGCCAACAACTTCCGGCATCCATACCAGGGCTCGCTCTATTTCGGGGGAGCGCGCGCCAATGGCTATGACTTCTACCAGTCAAGCATGTTCGCCTTCGCAGGCTCCTGGCTCTTCGAATATACCGGTGAAGCCCATCACCCCTCGGTAAACGATTGGATCAACACCGCGGTTGGAGGAATCACCCTAGGTGAGGGCCTGTACCGCCTCTCAGACATGGTCATCGATAACACGGCTACCGGCTCCGGGCGGACCTGGCGCGAATTGGGCGGCCTTGCCATAAGCCCCATGCGCGGGCTCAACCGCATGATAACCGGTGAGGCCTTCGAGGTCCATGCCAACCCGCCTGACCGCTTCCCGGGTTTCTTCGGCGGGAATCTCAGGTTCGGCATGCGCACGCTCGGCGAGGACAATCTCTGGACCTCAGCCTCAAGCAAAATATTCGTGGCCTTCGACCTGGTCTATGATAACCCCTTCGAAGTTACAGGAGGAAAGCCCTTCGATCACTTCAGATTCGGTATGAGTATCAACTTCAACAACCGCCCGCACGGCGTTGGCGTGATGGAGTCTGAGGGTATGATCTACGCGGCCGATGTTAATAAGACCGAGACCACTCATCACATACTGGGAGCTTTCCTCCACTTCGATTACCTCGACAATGAGGCCTATACTTACGGCGGCCAGAGCCTGAGCGCCAGCTTTCTCTCCCGCTTCAAGGCCTCGGAGAAGTTCCACGCCGTCACTTCGCTTCACCTGCAAGGCATAATCCTGGGAGCCACCAAGTCCGACTACTTCAACCTGTCGGGACGGGAATATGACTATGGGCCCGGCCTGGGTTATAAGGTTGGCGCGGAGTTCTGGATGGACAGATGGGAGTTTCTATCCCTCTGGCATCAGGGCCACTGGATACACTCCATTAACGGCAATAAGGCCGACCATTGGGTCAACCTCACAAGAGCGAAGATCGAGTTTCCCATAAAGGGCTTCATCGGTGGCGGCATCGACTATGTGCTCTACATCGCCGACCGTGACTACGAGGACTTCCCCGACGTCCACGCCCGCGACCCCGAGATCAGGCTGTACTTCATGTGGAAAGACAATATCTGGAACGACGACTGATGTCCCGCCGGGCCATCCACAGGGCTCTGGGAATAGCATTCTGCCTGACCATTTGCATGGCTCTCGCCCTCGCGGTTTCCCTGAGCGCCGGTTCGAGCTGCGCTGCTGCAATTGCCGAGCTCTTTGGCAGGCCCCCGGCCAATTCCATAACCTTCTGGGGCCACGCCTGTTTCTATATCGATATCGACGGATACGGGATTGTCACCGATCCCGCCTTTGGGGACCGCCTGTTCTTGAGGTGGCGGAGGGTCCCTGCCCCACCCCGGTCCTCCTATGGCAGGGCCCGGCTCATACTCATCTCCCACGCTCACCCCGACCACCTGGATCTCGATACCATCGCGATCTTCCCGGGGGGCGTGACCATCCTGTGTCCCGAGCCGGCTGCCGGGCTGATCTCGGAGCGGGGCATAGACGCAAAGGTCATGCGGCCCGGTGATTCGTTCGAGTACCCGGGTGGAAAAGTGGTTGCGGTAGTGGCCAAGCATGCCGGCTCCCGGTACGGGGTCCGGTCACTGACCGATGGCAGCGCGCTTGGGTTCGTCATATACACGCCCTATTCGACGGTTTACTATTCCGGGGATACGAATCTCTTCGAGGGCCTGGATGATGTGGGCCGTGTCCATGCGCCGGACATTGCGATCTTGAACATCAGCGGCCACCTTCACGGAAAGGACGCGGTGGAAGCCGCCAGGCGGGTCGGGGCCGGGACGATCATCCCCTCCCACTTCGGCGCATACGGCCACTTATTCTGGCCGGAGCAGAAGCTTCCCCGGGAATATGACGAGATGCTCGAGGGCCTGGGTGAGACAATGGTGCTTCTCCATCTTGGCGAAAGCCTGTACCTGGACCCGGAGAGCAATGATTAGGGCCTGTTGCACAAGTCGAGTGGGGAGGCCTTCACGATGGTGCCGGTAGCCTCATGAAAACTTGCATAATTAATCTTGTCATAATCAGACTCACTGTGATAGCGTCTGGCGCGTGGGGGCAGGACCGGATCGAAAGAGCCGGCCGGTCCCGACGCGAGAACGGACCGGGCTATCGGGGGTACGTTGAATTAGCCTCGGGGGGCCGGTCGCAGATGGACCCGTAAGGGGTTCTGAAAGGAGAGTAAGAATAATGGCCGAAGGAGGCTCGAGACCCCTTTTGGGGATAATCCTTGCGATCGTCTCGTTCATCATCGCTGTTCTGATGTTCACAGCCAGGGTCCTGCCTGAAGACCCAACCGCACGTATCATCCTGGGTTTTCTGTTTATCGGAATCGGGATTCTGTGGGTAATCCGATACTCCCAATCAAAAAGCAAGACGGAGTAAGGAGCCCGCGTATAAGGACCTTAGCGGGGGCAAGATAACTTGATTAACAGGCCGGACCGGCTGGCCCCGCCAGGTTGTCAAGTTAGAAGATTCCGGGCACCAGCCGATACCGGACTGCTTTCACGTAGTCGCGATATGCTTCATCTCTGCAAAGCAGGCGCTCCTCCGCAATCAGTCTGTACACCTGCCCCGCCGTTATCAGGACTACGAGCAGCAGATTCCGTCCCGAGGCATTGCTCAGCAAGTAGCCCACATGGAATATGAGCGCGCTCGCATAGACCGGATGCCGCACGAGACGATACAGGCCCATCCTCTTTATGCCCCGGTTCGCAGGAACGATCCCGAAGCTCCTTCCCAAGCTGAGAAGTGATACCAGAAGACCGACGATTCCAACCGCTTTGAAGGGAAGGGATACGGTCATGATGATCGGATTGGCCGGGGGATGTGGACTCAGGAACATGGCCAGTCCCACGGTTACAAATGCGACAACCCAGTCGGCACCACGATTCGACAGCTCCGTGCTGACTCTCCTCGTGAGGAAAAGGAAGCACACAACCGCGTTCACGGCCACCAGGCCCAAACTCGACATCTGGCCCGTCTCCGTCCAGTTGAGATACGAGACCATCAGCAATAGGGACCAGAATCCCGCGATACAAAGGTTCATGGGCCAGTGCAGGAGCGTCCTGACCCCGGCCCAGCTCACCGGGTGTTCCTCGTCGATGCCGAGGCGCACTTTATCGCCGAGGCGGATCTCCCCTTCCACCAGGGTGCCGGACGCAAACTCGAGCGCGCTTCGGGCGGACGCGATGCCCCCGGTTATCCTGTTGGGTGCGAGATGGCGTATGATCCTGACCACCTTGCCCTCTCTATCGAGGAACACGATATCCAGCGGATACCTCATGCCGAAGGTATGCACACCGGTACACGGTGCTATGAACAACCCTCGTTGTTCTTTGGAGGGGGGCGTACCCAGGAGCCCCGTGAGGCGGGTTAAGAGTTTCGTGGCGCCGGAGATATGATATGGCAAATGGAGATTTTGTGTCTCATTAAAGATGGGCACGGGAACCTGCGCTAGAGCCGATCCTTGCCGGCCTAATACACTTTCAGGACTACGATCTGGTCCTTAGGGATAATCTCCTCAACATCGACCTTGACCGTCGACTCATCCACGGTGTCATAGTAATAGGAAGGTGTCATCATCAGCTCTCCCTCGTCGATCCGGAGCAGCTTCCCGGTCCTGGTGGCCCCGTCCCGGGTGGTGACTTCGACAAAAACATTCTTATCATAAAGCCTGGCGGCGACCGTCTCCAGATTCAGGATTTCCTCTTTCTCTATATAGATCATCCGCGGAAATTCCGTGTTGGGAACATAGCTGTAGTAAGTTCTCCCACACGAGAGTGTCAGGAGTATAATCACCAGAAGCATTGTCCCGAGCCAAACCTGACGTCTCATTTAAGAATCCTCCTTTACCTGATCGCTCACTGTCCCGACATTGCCTTCAGCGCCCTCACTCCCATTATCATGGCAGGGCCTAGGATTACGATAAAAAGCGTCGGCAGAATCATGAAGACGAGCGGGAAGAGAAGCTTGAGCCCTGCCCTAGCCGCCCTCTCCTCTGCTCGCTGCCTCACTCTTATCCGAAGAGATTCCGCCTGTGCCCGAAGCGTATCGGCGACACTGGTGCCGAGTTTGTCCGCCAGGATCAACGAGGCAACCACGACATTGAGGTCATCCACAAGGTTGCGCTGGGCGAGATGTCTCAAGGCCTTCTCTCGCGAGACACCGGTTCTCATCTCCTGGTTAACCAGAGTCAACTCCTCACCCAGCCCTTTGCTCTTGACCTTGATTTCGTTGCCCACCCGAAGAAGCGCCGCATTCAGACCCAGCCCCGCCTCCACACAGACCACCAGAAAATCCAGAGCGTCCGGAAGGCTACCTGCGATCTCCTCCTGCCGCCGGTTGATTTTCCACTTCAGGATGAAGGCCGGCAGCGTGTAGCCCGCCACGGGCGCCATCATTACAAGCAAGGCCAGGAGCGCGGAGGGGGCCCTCTCGCGAACCAGGAACACGAGAACAAAGCCGACCACCAGTAAGATGACCGCCGACAGTATCCTCAAAGCCATGTACTCTCTTCCGGCATTCTGATGGTAGTGGCCCGCCCGCATCAGGGAAAGCCTCAAGGACGAGAACTCCGGGCGCTCCTTCTTTATGAAGATGCTGAAGAGAGAAGTCAGTTTCTTGAAAAACGGTCTTGAGGGGCGGCTGGCCGCTTCGCTCTCACTCCCGGCTCCGAAGTAAGAGGATTGAAGATCACTAAGATCTCTCAGCCTCTGCTTGGTTAACCGGGCTTCACGCCTCGGAAGCCAGAGGATTATGTACGTATTGACCGTGACGGCAATGAATATGAGAATGACAATAAGAGCGACCATGGCGTCCTTCCTAATGCACTTTCATCTTGACTATCCTGCGCACGATGAGCAACCCGATGATCTGCAGGACCGCGGCAAACCCTAGAAGCACTCTCCCAACAGGATCCTTGAAGTGAAACGAAATGTACTCGGGATTCAACATATAGACGACCACGCCGATCACAATCGGAAGCAACCCGAGAACCCAGGCAGTGAAACGTCCCTGGGCAGTATAGACCTTTACCTGGCCCAGCAATGCAAAGCGCGCCCTGATGGTCTTGCTGATCTTGCCCAGGATCTCGGTCAGGTTGCCGCCGCTTTCCCTCTGGATAATGACGGCCGTGACAAAAAGTTTAAGATCAATATTGTCAATCCTGTCAGCGAGGTTCAGGAGCGACTCCCTGATAGGCAATCCCAGATTCTGCTCCTCGAACGTCTTTCGGAACTCGGTCTTGATCGGATCCGGAGCCTCCATTGCGACCAGTTGCATCGCCCGGCCCAGCGCATGGCCTGCCTTCAGGGCGCTTGTCATCATATCGATGGCATCCGGGAACTGCTCCGAGAACCGCCTCATTCGCTCACTTCGTTTGTGCATGATATAGATCAAAGGCAGGACGCCGCAGAAGACGAAACTCCCCGCACTGATAATCGGCCTGTTCAGCTTCAGCGTGACAACCAATGCAAGTTCTCCGCAAACCAGCATGATAAGCAGAAGTGCCCCTGTCGTCACTTGCACGCCGGACTGTTCTATGAGCCGCCTTAGATCCCTGGCCAGATCGATATTCCCCAGCATCCGGTTCAACCATGGGATGCGGCTCAGCTCCTCTGTCCGGAGGATGTCCGAAGCAGCCTGCTCATTCGAAGCCTGGTTCCTGGCCAGGTCGGCAAGCCGCTGCTTCAAGCGTCTCTCAGGTCCAAGTACGCGCCACCTGAGAAAAGAATGCAGCGCCAGGATAAGCAGCATGGCCGCCACGAAGACATTTGCCAGAATCAGGGTCACGATCCAACCAATCCTTCATTGAGGTCTTCAAACAGGCCGCGCGCAAGGTGAATGCCCGAGACCTCAAGCCTCTCGACAAACTTCGGACGAATACCCGTGGCCCTCATTCGCCCGAGCACCTTCCCGTCGTCTCTCACCCCGGTTTGATCAAAGATAAAGATATCCTGCATTGTAACCACGTCACCTTCCATGCCGGTAATCTCCGCCACCTTCACCACTTTCCTGCTCCCGTCACTGAGCCTTGCGATGTGAACCAGCACATTTATTGCAGAGCTGATCTGCTCCCGCATTGCCCTGCCGGGAAGGTTGACACCCGCCATCAGGATCATTGTCTCAAGCCTTCTCAAGGCGTCCCGAGGCGAATTGGCGTGAAGAGTGGTGAGCGATCCATCGTGGCCGGTGTTCATGGCCTGGAGCATGTCCAGGGCCTCAGCGCCACGAACCTCGCCAATTACAATCCGGTCCGGACGCATTCGCAGAGAATTCCTCACCAGGTCGCGCTGGACGATCGCACCCGTACCCTCGATATTGGGCGGACGGGTTTCCAGCCTGACCACGTGAGGCTGCTGAAGCTTGAGCTCCGCGGCATCCTCAATGGTAACTATCCGTTCACTCGAGGGGATGAACCTCGAAAGAGCATTGAGGAGCGTGGTCTTGCCCGAACCGGTTCCTCCCGAAATAAGAATATTGAGCCTGGTTTTCACTATGCCCTTGAGCGCTTCCGACATCTGTTGCGTAAGCGTCTCATACCTCAGAAGGTCATCGATAGTCAGATCCCTAACACCGAATTTCCTGATGGAAAGTACCGGGCCATCGAGCGCAAGCGGCGGTATGATGGCATTGACTCGGGAACCGTCTAGGAGCCGAGCATCCACCATCGGCGATGACTCATCTACTCGCCTGCCGACCTCGGAAACAATCCGGTCGATGATATGGAGCAAGTGTGCATCGTCCTTGAACACTGTCCGGGTCAGTTCCAACTTTCCGAATCGTTCCACATACACCTGTTTATGGGTATTGACAAGAATGTCGGAGACCGTGGGGTCGTTTATCAGCGGCTCGAGTGGACCGAGACCGTAGGTCTCGTCCATGATCTCCTCAATCAATCTGTCGCGGTTGAACCCGACCAGAGGGCCGGTTTCACTGGCAAGGAGCGACTCCACCACCTCGCGCACCTGCACTCTCAGCTCCTCCCTCGAGATAGAGGCCAGACGGGTCAGATCGAGCCTGTCAATCAGCCGCCGGTGAATCCGCTCTTTGAGCTGCTGGAGCGGATCCCCAAGGTTCTGCTGTCTCTGGGTCTTGCGCTGTCCCCGCTCGGGACCCTCGGGCTCAGGAGTCTTGTCACGTGACAGTCGTTCGCGTATCCCCATCCTGGTGCTCCTTTACTTCTACTTCCCCCCGAACAGCCGCCTGGCGAGCCCTTTTCTCTTCTTCGGGCCCGTCCTTTCCTCTTCGGGATAGAACTCATTATCAAGGTGGTTGGCGAGATCGCGAAAGCTCTCGCTCAGTTTCGAATGTGGTTTGAATAAGGAGATAGGTATGCCCTGGTTCAGGGAACTCAAGACCGTCGGGTACTTCTCATTGGGGATCTTCCAGAAGATCGGGTAACTGATGGACTTCTCCACGTCCTGGGACGAGATACCCCGGTTGGAGAACCCGCGGTTCATGACCAGCCTGATTTTGTCCTCGCCGTAGCCCATGCGCTCGAAGATGTCCAGACACTGACGGGCATTATATATCGCCGCGAGATCATCGGTGAGAACCGCAAGAATCATCTCCGATTCATCCAGCGCTCTCAGGGCGAGTTCTCCCAGCACATTGGTTGTGTCAATGATGACAAAGTCAAACATCGACCGGAGAACCAGGAGAATGCGGTCCAGGTGGTTCTCCTTCACCAGCTCGGCCTGCTCCGGGCGCGGCGGCCCGGAGAGAAGGTATATACCCGAATCATGCCTGGGCAGAATCCCTTTCACCGTAGCCGGGTCGATCTCCTCTATGCCCCCGGCGATATCGACGATGGAATACTTAGGCTTAATGTTGAGGAATAGGGCGGCATTGCCAAGCTGCAGGTTGAGATCAACCAGGACCACCCTTTTCTTCGTGTGCTGAGCCAGGTTCACCGCAAGGTTGATGGCTATGGTCGTGGCCCCGACCCCACCCTTCATTCCAAAGACTGAGATTATCCTGCCATGGGATATGCCCTCGGCGGAGCCATGGTCGCTCATCCGGAACTTCCTGAAGGCCCCCATCAGCTCATCCTTATCGAACGGCTGGCGGAAAAACTCCTTCGCCCCCGACCTCATGGCCTTGATTATGATGTCGGGATCCTTGTCGGAGGATGTCACGAAAAGCGTGATATGAGGCACACTGCGTGTTATCTTCTCAGCCAATTCAAGCAGTTCATCCGCCGCAGGGTAGAGGTTCAGAAAGACCACGTCCGGCTTGATCTTCCTCACTAGCTCGAGGCCCTGTGAGGGGTCGCTGCTCTCGCCCGCGATGGTCACCCACCCGATCTCGGCCATCAGGCCCTTGGCCATCCTGCGCGAGTCAGCATCTGCATCTATGATAAGTACCGCTATGTTCTCAGCCATTTCTCTCCCGCCGCATCTTCCTGTGCTTGACTGCTCCTTAAATGCCCCTTGCTGATATCCTTATCCTCACTCCACCAGCTTGACACCATAGAGGTCCGAGTCTCCGGGCCCCCAAGTTCCGCCGGTCGTGATTTCAATAAAGCGACCATACACGTTCTTGTTGCCCTGTATGCTCTCAAGAAAGAAGGCGCCGAGCCGTATCACGGTCACATAGTTGCGCCCGGATTCGGGCGGGAAATTCGGGTCGTACAAAGAGATCTTGCAGACGCGCGGGCTCGTGAACTCACCAAACCAGGAATTGTCAATCCGGTTGGTCGTCGAGTTCCACGTGGCTTCCGGGTCCATCGCGATCAGTTCCCTGACGGCGGCGCCGGTAGGACCGGCCATGTTTCCCGGCTCCAATTGAAGCTGGTCGCCAATCTCGATCAATACGTTTGAACCGTAGAGAATATTATCAGAGTATACGCTTGCACCCGTAAGTGGGGTCCCCTTGTTCAGCGGCGGGAAATCCACGCAGTAGAAGAAGCTGGCGGTCGCACTCGGCGGGTCCGACTCCCCCGACTTGAGCAAGACCACGTCGCCGAGAACATAGTCGAAATCAGGAATCGCCCATGGCTTCACCTGGCCGGTCCCGCTGAGCTGGCCGATCGCGGCAGTCGCCGTGGCATGGATATCGGCTGTATTCCTGCCTATGACCCTGGCGAAGTAAAGATCGATCTGGTGGATCTCCTCCACCCGCACCTGGTCGGCTTCCGGGAAGCTCACGTCCGCGTCCGTGATGATCACGGCCTCATTCATGCACTCATTGAGTCCCGCAAATGTGATTGCCCGTTGAGTCGCCTCATCCTGATCGTCGAAGAGACCCGATGCGCCGGCAAGAGCGGATGCATCCATGGCATTCTGAAGCTGGCTTCGCGCGGCCCCGATCACTCCCAGGTCTATCGCAATAGCCGAGAACACCAGGATCACCGCCATCACTATCGCGGTGAACACCAGCGTGCTCCCTCGTTCTCCCTCTCTGGGCGGTGACATCTTAGCACCTCCTGATAGACAGTTTCCTATGCTCAACCCTCCGTGTTCATCTCTATCTCCGGCACTTCTTCCGGTCTCATCGCCTGTACGATATGCGGAGATATCATGATAATGAGCTCGGTTTCCTTGTTCTGGTACCGGTGGCTGCTGAACAGATAGCCAAGCACCGGGATATGACCCAGTATCGGAATCCTCGAGACTCCGCGGGCCACCGTGTTAAGAATCATCCCGCCGATGACGAAGGTCTCTCCGTTCTTTATCTCGACAGTGGTTTGAGCCTTGTTCGATATAAACGCCGGGATCCTGAAACCGCTCAGGATAATTCCATTGTCATAATCGAGAGTGCTGACCTCAGCTTTCACATCGATATTGACAAGCTCTGAGTCAAGGACCGTCGGCGTGAAATTCAGCTTGATCCCATACTCCTTATACTCGATGGTCACCTGGCTGGATACCCCTGAGACGATAGGCACCGGGATCTCACCCCCGGCCAGAAAACTGGCCTCGGCACCGCTCAAGGCGCTCAGGTTTGGTCTCGCCAGCATGCTGAGCATCCCCTCCTGCTCGAGTGCGGACATCACGGCCCTGAAGTCCCGCGTGGGACTGGCCAGGAAGAAATCAATATTGTCCGTGATCCCAAGAGGGGCTTCCGGAGCTCCCGGGGAGACGACCTTGCCCCCAAAGCTTGCCATACTCATCAGGTCGCCATTCACGTTGATATTCTCCAGGATGAAGTCCATGCCGAATTCCTGAAAGGCGGTGCGGTCAACTTCAGCGAAGCGTACCTGGAGCATCACCTGGTTATAGGTGTTCTCACTGTGGACCACCAGCCTGTAGTAGGTGTAGTCCTCGTCCTCATCCCAGACGATCAGCGTTGTGGTGCCGACCTCCAGGCCGTTCACGATAAGCTGCCTGGGAGAGGTCACGGTCGCGTCAGCGATCTCGGGATTCGAGATGGATATCCTGTTGATCGGGGAAGGGAAATCCAGAATCTCTGTATGGCCCACGGGGACCTTCAGGTCCCGGACCTCCTTTGCCGCGTACAGGGACCCTGTGAAAAAGGCCGTTGCCACGAGCGAAAACAGAACCCAGACCACGAGATTCCTTCTCCAAATGCCTGAAGTCCGGCTATTACGATTCATACTCTCTCTGCCTCCTTCAAAGAATTCCTGGCCAGTTCCATCTACCCTTCCTATTCAGAGGCATTCGGAGATTCAGCGGGCATTTCCTCAAACTCAACCTCCGAAAGCTTGTTTGCTCGTATGATCTCAACAACTTTGGTGGTCGGTTCCGGTGGCGGTGGTGGCGGCGGTGGCGGCTTCGGCCTCGACGAGGAGGCCACCCTCGGCTGCGGAGGTGTGTAGGACTTCATCAGCTGCTTGAGCTCGATACCCCTTCCGATAAACAACTCATCATCCGCCCCGCTCCGGAGAGCAAGCTGAAGCACACCCTCATTGGCGGCGAGGGATAGCTGCTCGGCTTCTTCGGGCGTGACAAGAAGCGTGACAGACTTCACCGTAACGGGATCATCGCTGTCCTGGTCATAGGTCTGGTCCACGGCCAGCACCTCGACGTTTTGTAGAATAGTCTTTGTCTGGCGGTCCCCGCTCTTGCCCACACCCGTGACGGTCACCAGAACATCAACCCTGGTCCTTGGAAGAATAAAACCACCCACGCCGCTTACCACATTGACACCTACCGTGACGGCTCGCATGCCGGGCGGTATGAGGCTTGAGAACCCGCCTGTCGATCCTTCGGGAGCCATTTTCGATTCCAGGACCGGCTCCCCTGCCGCTATCTCAATCTTCAGGACACGGCCCACCAGCTTCTCCAGGCTATCGGCACTCCCGGCGGGAATCAGGTTTTCAGGCCACATCCGGACTTGCATGTCGAGTGGCGTAAGCAAAGAGCCTACCGGGAGGTCGGTGACCGCGACGACCACTCTCTGGCTCACGAACGTGGGCAGAGCAGAGTCGGTTGTTCGTGCTTCCTGCTGCTTAAGAAAATGATACACACCCTATGCCGCCAGCAGGCCCGTAAGAATCGCGAGCGTGATGACGAACATCGGTCAGAGCAACAACATGCAAACCTCCTGTAAGCAAACTCCCTGTAATCAGCCTTCCCAATGCATGACGACACTGCGAGAAAATTGCATGGTGCTGTTGAGGCCGGGAACAAAGGACCCGGTTATGACAGTGTAGTCGATCTGGACCCTCACCGTAACCTCATTGTCGGAATTCGGTCCGGTAGTGGTGATCGTTGCCCCGGTGATATCAGCGGCATTCAACATGTTCTCGACAGCGGTCTGTACCCGCGCCTGATCGGGAGAGGTGACAGCAGCAATCCTCGCGCCTTCACGGGCCGCACTGGCCAGCACGTTCATCGTCATCCATATTCGCCCAAACTCGATGATTCCCAGAGCTATCAGTGCCAGCAGGGGTACTAATAGTGCAAATTCCACGAGCGCCTGCCCGTCGCTACGCCTGGTCTTCCTTCCTAATCTTCTCATCGAAAAAAACCTCAAGAAGAACCTCCACTGACAATAACCATGATAACCGACACGAGGGTACCAATAGCTATGGCAACCCCATATGGCATCGTCTCTTTCAAAGGACTGTCCCCTACCTTTGATTCGGTAGGAAACTCAGACGGCTTGACATCCTTTGCCGTCGCAGACGGCCTCCTGTGCCAGACAATAAGTTTTCCTATGGCCATTATACCACCGGCTACCCCGGTGAGCACAAGCACCGAAATCGTAAAACGGAAACCCACAAGGGCACCGATCCCGGCCAGGAGCTTCACATCCCCCGCTCCCATTCCCCCAAATACAAAGAAAAGGAGCAGTGCACCCCCACCAATGGCCAATCCCAACAGCGAAAACGTAAATCCATCCCAGCCTGACCTGGCAGTATGGATTGCGATACCCGCCAGCATCGCAGGTATGGTCAGGGCGTTCGGAATTCGCCGCTGCCTGAGATCAAATACAGCCGCGGCCACAGCTACACACACCACCAGCAAAAGGACCCAGAATCGAAAAGAACCCACGTTCATTCCAGTCCTCAGGGCAATTCAAACGCCCGGCTCCTACCTCAAATGCCTCTCGGGAATACGGGATAAGGCCGGGTAATCCCGGCCTCTCCCGTTCAACCCTTCCTGGCCAGATCCTTATTAGCCAGCCAGGCTAGTGCCAATATTGCTGAAGATCGTGCTGATCTCCCGGCCCAGGAACGTTACTGCCAAGATCGCAACAATAGCGATGAAAAAGAGGAGTAGGCCGTACTCGGTCAGGGTCTGGCCCTCTTCCCGACCAGACAGATTACGCATAATCCGAACTAATATCCTCATTGCAAAACCCTCCTGGTAACTATCCCCCCGTCAGGCTAGTGCCGATAGTGCTGAAGAGCGTGCTGATCTCCCGGCCCAGAAACGTTACTGCAAGGATTGCGACGACAGCAATGAAGAAAAGGAGCAGGCCGTATTCAGTCAAGGTCTGGCCCTCTTCCCGGCGAGTCAACCCACTTATCAGCCTAACTACTAATGCTTTCACTTGCACCCTCCTTAGGAATAAGAATGAAAAATAGCATAAGAGCAAACAACCTCTATGGGTCAGGGTGTGCAAGCCCTCCCATCCTTACTTCGCCCGTAGCGGCACCTGTCGATGCCGCTTCGCTATCACCCCCTTCACTACCAGCCCTCCAGGCCTGAGAATGTGCCAAAGACTCTACTGCCTTGGCACGCCGGGCTGACCGAAAGGTGCGAGGTGTTCGAATCCGGCACCAGAGTGGACAGCGTCTCCTTTATCCCGGCGCTTCTGTTTGAACTTCCAACCATACGATCAGGTGATCGCCATCCTCATTTCCCCAATGCGAATCTAATCAGGATTCGCAGCCATCAGTTTCTAGGATACACTAGATGGCAATATCTTGTCAACCCACTTCATCAGATGTTTGAGGAAAGTCAAGCTAAAATGTTAACAGGCCTGCAAATACACGCATATCGTGTAGAATAGGGCAAATCTTAAGAATCCGGGGCCTCTCAGTGCGCCACGATAAGACATCTCCAGCGGCGGTCGATTGCCCGGTGCGCTCAAAGGAGAGATCCTGCCGCCGGCAACTATACCTGCCCGGCCAACCTGTCAGGATCACCTGTCCTTCTGGCCAGGAGGTAAATGACCCCCAGAGCAGGGAGAAACCACCCCAGGTACCCATCCTCGAGGTGGAGTTGAGCACCCAGATAAGCCAGATTGACCGCAAGATAGGCCACTGCAATGAGTACGATGCGCCGCCTGGAGTGAGACCGGATCATCATGCTCGCCATCGGGATTATGGCGGCGTATAGCAGCACATAGTCATATGTCCAGCCGAATGACATTGTCAATAGGGACACAAACAGCAATGATGGCAGCTCAACCGACCAACGCCAATATGCGTGGTGATCTCTCCAGCGAATTACGAACCACAGTATTCCTATCACCGGAGGTATGAACTGCAACCACACCTTCTCCAGGCCGAACAGCATTCGCAAATAGCTCCCGATAGTCGGTGTGAACCATACCGTGGGCAAGTGGTTCAGGACTGTGGGAAGGTATTGAGGAAGCAGGGACTTATTGAATACCGTGCCGATCAGGGTGAAAATTCCCAGGGTCAAACCAAAGCCGAGGAGCACTCTCCAGCGTTTCCGGTCGATCACCCAGAAGACCAGGGCGATCCAGAACAGGAAGAATAACTGGGGCTTGATGCTGACCAGTGCTGCGCAGGCTCCTGCCAGCCAGTCATTCGACTTGAATTCGACCTGGTACAGGAACCCGACAATCCCGAGAAGCACGAGTGGGGTCAACTGCCCTTGCCGCAGCAGAAGGAATGTCGGGCCCAGGGTGAAGGCTGCCAGGAGGGGGACCCAGCGCAATCTCTCAGAACCACCATAGGCACGCCAGGTACGGTTTGCGCAGTAAATCAGAATCACAATGCTCAGTATCAACCAGACCAGCCGGCTGAACGTATATTCCACAAGGGAGAACAGCATGAAGATGGGAAGTGCCCAGGGAGGATTATATGCGATGGCCACGACCCGCGGGACCTCATCCAGGCCGGATAGACGGCTCTTGATCTCGTTTATCTTCTCTGGACTGTATGGGTTCTCACCTGAACAATTCAGGTGTCCCGCGGCCCAGAATTGGGAATAATCCTGGCCGCTTATCCGGGAGGATTCGTTCAAGATCGACTTGTTCAGGCGCCAGACCAGGATCAGGCAGAGTATCATCAGCATCCATAGAATAACCCGATACGCGGGATGCTTACGCAGTGAGCTCAGCATGATTCGCACCTCAACCGAATACGATCCTCCTGCGGTTCTCTGTCTGCCATGGTCCCGGTGATGCTACCACCAACCGGTACAGACTGTCTTGGACAATTGTCACTGAATCTACTATACCTTGGTTCGAAAGGAACAGACGTGATTCATTCACAGCCAGAGGGATGAAATATGCCGTTCGGAAAGTCCACTCGTTTCGCCGGCCTATCGCCTCGGAGTGCACTCCTTGTAATCACTGTCGTTCTAGCCACAGTGATATACGGAATCATCGTCTATCATCCCTCCTCCCCCAGCGCTGAGGATAAAAAAGTCGGGGGTGAGGATCTGAGGTGCTACCGTAGCATAGTGGAGCGAATTCGGGCAGGGGAAGGATATTACGAGGCCGCGGGGGACGAGTTGCGCACCAGGGGCTATCATACCCATAGTGTATTCAACTGGCGCTTGCCATCACTTGCCTGGCTGTTGGCTCGTCTCCCGTCGACCGATATGGGTCGAGTGCTGATCATAATACTCTCATCTTTGACTGTGTTGATATGGACCCGCGTGCTGGGGCAGAACCGGGATTCCTTCGCTCAACTGGTGTTCGGCAGTTTGGCACTGCTGGGCCCTTTGATCTATGCTTTCCTGCCTGACCTCTTCCTGCATCATGATATATGGGCCGGGACCTT
>JAUVJV010000144.1 GCA_030592245.1 Candidatus Eiseniibacteriota bacterium | reverse complement strand
TCGCCGGGACCTCGTATAACCTGGGCTATATTACTCATCACTATATGGCGCACGGCAGCTTCTACGGGGATTACCCCGAGCTGAGCCGGATCGATCCCAGGGACCTGGATAGCGTGCTCGAGATGTCATCAAATGCGGCAGATCCGAATGGGCTGGTGACCGGGGCGCCGCTCGCGGTGTATCCCAATCCCTTCCGGGAGGCCACGAGAATCGCCTGCGGCCTTTCCGGTGCCAGCATAGTCGACCTGTCTATCTTCGATGCCGCCGGGCGCCGGGTCAGAGACCTTTCGGGAATGATATCCGGGGATGAGAATCTGGAGTGGGACGGGCGGAACTCCGCCGGACGCCGTCTCCCCGGCGGTGTCTACTTCGTCCGGATGAAGCTCGAGAACTTGACTCTTTCAAGGAAGGTCGTTCTTCTCGAATAGGAGGAAGTGATGCCTGCCAAGAAGCTCAAGGAGTTCCTGGACAGCAAAGGTGCCAGGTACGTGCTGGTGAGTCATGCACCCGCTTGCACCGCCCAGGAGATTGCCGCAGAAGCACATATCCCTGGCAAGGAGCTCGCCAAGACGGTTATGGTCAAGATAGATGGGACGATATCGATGGCCGTGCTGCCGGCAAGCTATGTGGTTGATTTCGATTTGCTGAAGGCCGCCGCCGGCGCATCTGAGGTTACGCTTGCATCGGAGTCCGAATTTAAGGACCTCTTCCCCGGCTGCGAGCTGGGGGCCACCCCGCCCTTCGGCAACCTCTACGATGTTCCCGTGTATGTTGACCGGAGCCTTGCCGAGGACGAGGAGATCGCCTTCAATGCAGGATCCCTCAAGGAGCTGTTCAGGATGGCCTACAGCGATTTCGAGGGCCTGGTCGGACCCAAGGTGGCCGAATTCGGCAGGAAATCCCGGGCCTGATAGGGCCAATTAGGCTTGACGGCCCTATGGGCCTAATGGGTCTCGAGCAGTCTCGGGATGATATCCGAGCCCAGGGCCAGGGCCACGATTCCCGCTGCCATCGTGATCATCAGGATCGCCTTTATGGTATCCTGGGCCTTGATAGTCCCCAGCAGCAGCGGCTCTCTCGAGAGGTAGGCACTCGCCGCATAGAGCTCCTCACCGATCAGCGTATAGTCACACGTGGTAACGAAGAACGGAAGCTGCGCGATCTCCGCGGTACCGGCTATCTGGATGGCGCCGACGCTCTGGCCCGTCTCTGCCAGAATGAGCGACTCGGCGAAGAAGGAGCCTATCAGGAAGTTGGTCGCGGGCCTCTCCCTCACCATCTTACCTGTCACCGATGCCGTGTAGGCGAATTGGTCATAAGTAATGTAGGTGACCATATCCTCCCTGAACTGGTCGGGCTTTCCCGCCTCCATGTAAGCCTGCTGCACGGTCTCCCGGGCGGCCGAGAAGGTGAGAGGATCTATGTTGGGGCACTCCATAGTCGCGCCGTAGGTAGCAGCCTTCTTGGCGACATGACCGAGGATATAAAGGCTGGCGATAGTCTGGATCTCGCTCAGGCTGAGGATGCCGGGGATGTAGAACATCTTCCTGCCCATCTCTGTGGCCCGGCCGATGGCCTCATCGATCGCGCTTAAGCCTGTGATCTGTCGGATAAAAAGCTCTTTACCCCGCCTTGCGAGCTGGATGAACCCGACTACCAGGACAAAAAGCAGAATGGTAAGGATAAGCGTGTTCACCCGCTGGGTCCTGAACCAGTTACTGGTGGATATGACCGGTCCGGCGAACGACGCGTAGAGGGTATCGACCTCTGTGGCGGATGCGAGCCTGTAGTAGTACCCGGTACCATCTTCGGCCGTGACATCCACATAGGCCTCGTCGCCGGCCAGGGCATCACCGATTATCTCGAAATCCGAGTTGCGCGAGGTCGACCGCATCACCACAAGCATCGTGGTTGCCTGTGACTGCCAGGTAAGCGTTATGCTGTGGCCTTCATCCCCCGGAGTGTCCTTGGCCTCAAGCCCGCTTACCGGGACCCCTGATCCACCCTGGGCAGCCAGCGCAGAGGCCAGAGCTGCCAGGAGCAAAGCCGCGAGGAAGACCGGGAAGACTCGTCTCATAACGCTCCTCTCTTGGAAGTCTGTCGTTCGATCACTCTATCAGGTCCGCCGGGCCGCGTCAACTACACGCTTCATGACGCCTGATGCTTAAGGGCGGGGGCTCAAGCGCGTAGCGCTGCTGACCCGCCCTGCCGGTTGACAGTACTGGGGCCGGTCTGTATGCTCTGAGCTGGTCGAGTAACACCGCGAGAGCACCGGATTCTCAAGAATGGACAGGAGGTAAGGCGTGATCGGGGCAATAGCCGGCGACATCATCGGCTCGGCTTTCGAGCATGACCCGACCAAGAGTAAGGATTTCGCCCTGCTCCAGCCGGGCGCCAGGTTCACAGACGATTCGGTGCTGACCGTAGCGGTGGCTCAGGCGATTCTCGAAAAAGGCGACTATGGCGATGCGATAAGGGAAGTGGGACGGCGGTATCCCCGTTCGGGGTCCGGCCTGCATTTCTATCACTGGCACCTGTCCGGTGAGACCGAACCATAGAACAGCTTCGGCAACGGCTCGGCCATGCGGGTAAGTCCCGTGGGTTTCGCTTTCGACGAGGAGGAAGAGGTTCTCACAGAGGCCAGGCGGTCGGCGGAGGTCACCCACAGCCATCCCGAGGGCATAAAGGGAGCGCAGGCTACGGCCCTTGCCGTCCTGCTCGCCCGAAAGGGATGCGGGAAGGCCGATATCAAGCGGGAGATCCAGTCAAGATTCGGCTATGACCTCGAACGTTCCTTAGACGATATCAGGCCGGCCTATAGCTTCGATGTCACATGCCAGGGGAGCGTCCCCGAGGCCATCATCGCCTTCTTGGAATCCACCTCTTATGAGGATGCCATCCGGAACGCCATCTCCCTGGGTGGAGACAGCGACACCCAGGCCTGCATAGCCGGGGGCATCGCCCAGGCCCACTATGGAACGCTGCCCGTGGCGATCGTCGACCTGGTCAGGATAATCCTGCCTGAGGATCTATGGGCCATTGCCGAGGCCTTCTCCAGGCGGTTCGGTATCGAGATCCCCGGCCCGGCGGTCTGACCAGGGCCCACGGTCTGAACGGGGCATGCGATCTGAGGCACGCCGCCGGCGGTCTGACCGGGGCCCACGATCTGAACGGGGCATGCGATTTGAGGCACGCCTGCGGCATGAGCGGCACTGGGAGTGCGGGATATCCCCGCAGGAGAGGCGGTGCACATTGAAATTCCCCGCGGAATGCGTTAGAAAGCCAGTAGTACACATACCCCATATGGAGGAACCTCGATGAGAGTCTCGCGCCTTTGGATCTATCCAGTCATCATTCTCACCTTCACGATTCTCACTTTCACGGGCAGCCTGCTCGCGCACGTGGACCTGGAAGAGCCGGTGCCGCTTGACCCGGCGGCCATACACGGGGTGCTCGATACCGGCCTCACCTACTACATACGCCACAATGAGGAGCCCAGGGAGCGGGCGAGCTTCTACATCGTGCAGAATGTCGGGGCAATCCTCGAGGAAGATAATCAGAATGGTCTGGCTCATTTCCTCGAGCATATGGCATTCAATGGAACCGAGCATTTCCCGGGAAAAGGGGTCATCAAGACTCTCGAGAGGAATGGGATCGCCTTCGGCAGAGAGCTCAATGCTTACACCTGGTTCGACGACACCTCGTACAATATCTCCAATGTACCCACGACCGATCCCGCCCTCCTGGATACGTGTCTTCTCATACTTCGGGACTGGGCCGACGGCCTTCTTCTCACCGAGGAGGAGATCGACAAGGAACGCGGCGTCATACGCGAGGAGTGGCGGACCAGGAGGAATGCGGGCTTTCGCATGTTTAATAAATCCCAGGAATACTATTTCCGCGATTCGAAGTACGCCGAGAGGGATGTGATAGGCGATCTCGATGTGATCGAATCCTCAGATTATGAAATCCTGCGCGCCTTCTACCATGACTGGTACCGCACCGATCTCCAGGCCATAATGGTGGTCGGCGACTTCGATCCCGCCGGGATGGAAGAGAGCATCAAGGAACTCTTCTCAGCAATCAGTCCCGTAGAGGACCCCAGGCCCCGGCCGACCTACCGTGTGCCTGAGAACTCCGAGCTGATCTACGGGCTGGTCACCGACCCGGAGGCCACCTCATCGGCGGTATCCATCTACATCAAGCACGCTGGAGTTCCGGCTGAGAAGAAGAACCTCGCCTATCTCAGGCATGACTATGTGCATGGTCTGTATAACAGCATGTTCGCCAGCCGGATCTCCGAGCTGCTTCGCAAGGAGAACCCGCCTTTCATCTATGGGTCGGCAAACTATGGTGGATTCGTGGCCCGCGAGCTCAATGCCTATAGCATCCGCGCAACCCTGAATCCGAACGAGGAAGCCCGCGGTCTCGAGGCTATCCTGACCGAGAACGAGAGAGTCAGGCGGCATGGTTTCACCCCGACCGAGTTGGCGAGGGCGAAGGCCAACCTGCTTACCGCGGTGGAGACCAGTTACAATAAGCGGGAGAAGCGGAGCCACGACCAGTTCTGCAGCTCATACCGCGGCCATTATCTGACCAATGAGCCTGCTCCCGGCATTGAGTTCATATTCGAATTCGTCGAGGACATTCTGCCCAGTATCGGCCTGGAGGAGATCAATGCCCTGCCGGCGGCATGGATGACGGATGAGAACCGCGTCCTTGTGGTGCGCGGGCCGGAGCAGGAAGGGCAGCATCACCTGTCAGAGGCCGAGGTGGTGGCCATCATGGCGAAGGTCGAAGCCACGGAGGTCGATCCCTATATTGATGAGATCTCCGGCAGCGCACTTCTCGAAGTCGTTCCGGAGGGTGGTACCATAGTGGCCACGAGGGAAGTACCGGACCTCGGCGCCGTGGAATGGACGCTGGGAAATGGTGCGACGGTGGTCTACCGGTACTCGGACCTCACCAAGGATGAGATTCGCTTCTCGGCCTACAGCCCGGGCGGGACCTCGATCTATCCTGTGGAATCGCTGCCCTCGGCCAGGATGGCTTCAAGCCTGGTCAGGAACTTCGGGGTGGGAGACTTCGATGCCACCGCACTCGAGAAGATCCTTGCCGGTGAGAACGCGTCGGTCAGCCCGTCCATCGGAGGCCTGACCGAAGGCCTGAGCGGAAGCTGCTCCCCGGATGACTTGGAGACCATGCTGCAGCTCGCCTACCTGTGCTTCGAGAAGCCGCGCTTCGACGAGGCCGCCTATGAAGCCACCATGCAGCGTAACAGGGCGTGGATCGAGGAGGCCAGGAACGACCCTCAGAAGGCGATCCGGGACTCCGTTAGTCTCATCACCAATGATCATCATCCCAGGGCGATGGTCTTCGATCTGGACTATCTGAATCGCGTGGACTTCGAGACAGTCGAGAGGATCTACCGCGAGAGACTGAGAGATGCGAGTGACTTCACCTTTCTCTTCGTGGGCTATATGGAGGCCGATGAGGCCCGGCCCCTGATAGAGACCTATCTCGGAGCCATAAGTGATGCCGGCCGCGATGAGACCTGGGTGGACAACGGCGTCGGAATGCCGGAGGGCAGGACCGAGAGGACCATCTTGATCGAGCTCAATGTGCCCAAGGCCACGGTCCATATCAAGTACGGAAATGAGATCGAATACACCCCGGAGAACAGGATTCATCTCAGGATAATCGAGGAGATCCTGGACCTGCGTTACACCGAGACCATAAGGGAGGAAGAGGGTGGTACCTACAGCGTGAGCGTGGGTCGCAGCATGAGTCACTATCCTAGGGAGAAGATGAGCCTCACGATGCGGTTCGATTGCGATCCTGACGAGGCCGCCCATCTCAAATCATTGATATATAGCGAGATAGGCGCACTGCTGGAGAAGGGGCCCTCTCAGGGCGATCTGGCCAAGACCATTGAGAACATGCGAAAACAGCGTGAAGAGGTCATGCAGCGAAACGGGTTCTGGATGAGCGCGCTCAGGAGCTACTATTACCACGGAATCGACATCGTCGCCCCCGAGAACTACGATCATATTCTCGATGCCGTGACCGTGGAATCCGTTCGCGAGGCGGCGAAGCGCATGCTCGAGGGGGCGGATGTCGTTGATATCACATTTCTGCCCTTGGCCGAGGACGATCCTGAGTAAGAGCCCTGGGGGATCAGGCCGGACCGGGGGATCAGCCCGGACTGGGGGATCAGCCCGGAAATTCACAAATGGGGTCACCCATTAAGAGGCACCAGTC
>JAUVJV010000052.1 GCA_030592245.1 Candidatus Eiseniibacteriota bacterium | reverse complement strand
GAGGCCGTGACCGGCATAGAACACGGCAATGGCGGTATCACGGTCAGGACCGACAAGGCGGCTTACTCCGCGGGCAAGCTGCTCAATGCCGCAGGGGCCCGTGCGCGCGATGTAGGCAAGATGATGGGAGTGGAGCTCCCCATTGCCCCGGATTCTCACGAGGGAGGCGTTACCGAACCCGTGGAACCCTTCTTCAAGCCGCTGGTGGTGGACATCCGGGAATTCCCCGGCTCGAAGAACGTCTATTTCTACCAGGAGAAGCTGGGACACCTCATCTTCTGCCTGACACCGGAGCCCATAATCCCGGGAACGAACCGGGAATCAACCTCTGACTTCCTGCCCCTGGTGGCGAGGCGGATGGTGAACCTCTTCCCGCGGCTCCGTAACCTGCGGGTGCGCCGGGTATGGCGGGGCCTGTATCCCATGACACCCGACGGGGTTCCCATCGTCGATCGTGTGAAGGGTAAGGAAGACCTTTATGTCGCCGTCGGATTCTGTGGCCAGGGCCTGATGCTGGGTCCCGGAATCGCCCTCAATCTCGTGAGCTTGATCACCAAAGGGCAAAGTCTGCTTCCAGGGGAGATCTTTAAAAGCTACAGTCTCTACCGGGATTTCAGCCGGGCCTCCGAGACCCTGAAATAGCGATCAGCCGAGACCCGCAAGGAGCACCGATATGATTGACGCATCAGTGATGGCCGCTATACTCGAAGGTCTTAACGACCCGGTCATGTTCGTGGACACCGGTCATGTCATCAGGTACATGAACAAGGCCGCGCTAGCTCACTTCGATGAAGGCGAGGCCCTCCTGGGCACGTCGCTTCTCGATTGCCATAATGACCGCTCCTGTGAGGTCATCCTGGAGGTCCTCGCGGCCATGCGTGAGGGCGAGAACGAACGGCTTATTTCCGATACCGAAAAGCACCGCATTTACATGCGTGCGGTGCGGGACGCCGCCGGGGAAGTCATAGGCTACTACGAACGCTATGCCCCGCCTGCCCGGCATCCGGAGAAATGACACAGGTGATCGAATACCGGAGGAATCAACCTTGATCCGCATCTACACGCTTGCCTGGCTGGGACTGATGGTGATCGGCTGCATGAACGGCGTGCTCAGGGAAGTGTCCTACAAGAGATGGGTTGGCGAGCTGGCCGGGCACCAGATCTCGACGGTCACCGCGATCGTGTTCTTCGGACTGGCCGTGTGGTTGCTCGAGTGCCGCTGGCCCCTGGGATCAAGCGCTCAGGCCCTTACGATCGGCTTGATATGGCTGGGGCTCACCGTGGCTTTCGAGTTCATCTTCATGCACTATGTCCGGGGCGTGCCCTGGAGCAGGCTGCTCGACGACTACAATGTCCTGGAGGGCAGGGTCTGGGTATTCGTGCTGCTGTGGGTTTTTCTGGCGCCCTGGGTGGTCCACAAGGTCAGGTCGTGACCGGGGGCGTGTGGGGGGCCCGCTGAGGGGCTTGACTTTTCTCACAGACATGATATTCTGCTTGTGAGAGGCAGATGCGGGTTGCTGCTGTGTTCAGGGTTTTTCTCGTGTCACTCACCTGGCTCTTAGTCGATATCGCCCGAGGCCGCCGACTGAGGAGATATGATGGCTGGCGAGAACCGCAAAACCAAGGAAGAGCTGACCGAGCAGCTGGCGGAAAGCCAGGCCGAATACAGGCTGGCGCTTGACGCGATGTTGGATGCCATTCATGTGGTTGACAGAAACCTGTGCTTCCTGCTGGTGAATAAGAAGCTCATCGAGTGGTCGGCGGAGTTCGGCCGATCAATGGGTTTCATCGGAAACACGGTGCCCGAGGTCTTCCCCTTTCTTCCCGATAAGGTCTGGGAGGAGTACAGCAGGGTGTTTGAGATGGGGGAGCCGCTCACAACGGTAGAGATAACAATGGTCGGCGAGCGCAGGATATACACCGAAACCACAAAGATACCGATCACCGAGGGCGGAAGAGTCACCAAGGTCATGTCCATTATCCATGACATAACCGATCAGAAGGAGATGGAGAACGCCCTTCGCGAGAGCGAGGAGAAGTTCCGGACGCTGGCGGAGGAATCTCCCAATGTGATCTTCATTATGGTCAGGGGCAGGGTCGTATATACCAACCAGAGGGGCTTCGAGGTCCTCGGCTATACCAGGGAGGAGTTCTACTCCCATGAGATGAATGTCACGACCCTGGTTGCTCCTGAGTATCTTGAGAAGACGTCACAGGCTTTCGCCCGGTACCTCGAAGGGCAGCAGGCGGAGCCTTTCGAGTACGCGCTGATTACCAAGAACGGCAAGCGCATCCCCGCGATCATTGCGAACCGTGTTGTGGACTATGGGGGACAGAAGGCCCTCATGGGGGTAATCACCGACATCTCGGCCCGGAAGACCGCCGAGGAGGCCCTGCGGACAAGCGAGGAGAAATACCGGACCTTCGTGGAGAATTTCCAGGGCATCGCCTACCGCGGCGCCCTGGATGGCGCTCCGATCTTTTTTGAAGGTGATGTCGAGAGGATAACGGGCTACACGGAGGAAGAATTCCTGGCCGGCAAGCCCAGGTGGGAGGACATCATTCATCCGGATGATCGCGCCGGGGCCACCAAGAAGTTCATGCCTGCCGATGGTGCCGGTGGTGAACCCGGCCTGGAGAAGGAGTACAGAATAGCAAGGAAGGACGGGCGCATCCTCTGGGTGCACCAGTCAGCAAGGCCGGTCCGGGATGAGTCGGGCACCCCGATATTTGTCCAGGGCGCCATCTATGACATAACGGACCGAAAGCGTGCGGAGGAGGGAAGGGAGCGCGAACGGAAAGTATTCAGACTGGTCGCGGATTCCACTGTCCTCGATGAGGATAGTCAGGGAGTCTGCAAACGGGTACTTCCCGAGCTCGCGCGGTTGCTCGAGTTCGAGTTCGGCACGATGAGGCTTTATGACCCTGAGCAGCAGGTGCTCCGGCTGGCCGCGTCGGTCGGATTGAGCGAGGATGTGATCAGTTCCAAGATAAAGGACCAGCCCATCGAAAGCTCCGACTACGTGGCGGCACATATTGCCCGGACGAGAGTGCCGATCTTCGCTCCCGATATTAAGGTGAGCAGCACGCTCAGGGCTTTCAAGAAGAGAACATCGGAAATGAACGTCCAATCGCTTGTTTCCTGGCCTCTGATCGCTGCAAACAAGGACCTGCTGGGCGTGCTTCACCTGTGGAGCAGCAAGCCCAAGGACATACCCGAGGACGATCGCGAGTTCTTCGAGACGGTTGCGGGAATGCTCTGTGTCGTCCTGGACAGAAAGCGCGCGGAAAAGGCCCTCGAGATAAGCGAGGCCACGTATCGCAGAAGATTTGAGGATTCACCCATCCCTCAGTGGGAAGAGGATCTTTCCAGTCTGCGAAAGCACCTCGAGGCCCTGCAGGCGGAGGGCGTAACAGACTTCGCATCGTATTTCGATGAGCATCCGGCGGAACTTGAGAAGTGTGCACGGACTTCCCGAGTTCTTGATGTCAACAGGGCGGCCCTGGAGATGCTCGGGGTAAAGAATCAGGAGGATTTCGATCGCCTGAGAGTTCAGAATGTATCCACCGTCAGCCGCGAGCCCTACCTGGCATGGCTCAATGCGATCGTTGCCGGAAACCTGAACCTTGACATAGACATGGGGGCCACAACGGCGCCCGGGGCGACCAACCGGGTGCACATGAGGGTGACCGTTGCTCCAGGCCACGAGGACTCACTGAAGAGAGTCCTGATATCGATGATAGACCTGAGTGAGGTTAAGGAGTAATTCCCGGTCATCCTGCCGATCAGCTTACGAATTGCCCTCCAGCTTTGCGAGCCCGCCTCAGCAGGTCTTCCCGCTTAAGCGCATCACCCGGCTCGTCCAATCCGGTGGCGATAATTTCCCCGGCATAATCGAAGCCCGTCACATTGAGGAAGGCCTTGATGATGCTTATCGTGGGCCGGTACATGGCGGGCTCCTCTTCAGCCGCGGCCGTTACAATGGCGAAAGCTTTGTGCTTTGCCCTGCGCTGGGCGCTATCGGGATCGAAGGTCTTGAGTATCGCGCCGCGGGCCCAGACGGCCTGGAAGCGGTCGATGAAGACCTTGAGGCTTCCCGGCGGGCCCATGAAGTAGACCGGTGTCGCTATGAGCAGATACGGGGAGTTGAGGACCTGTTCATAGATCTCGTTCATGCCGTCCCTGATTATGCAGTTCCCATTCTTGACGCAGAGGCTGTTGCCGTCACACGGACTTATGCCCAGGTCTGCGGGAACAATCAGCCTGTGGTCGGAGCCCCGCTCCGCAGCGCCCCTGAGGAACTCCATGGCCAGCGTATCGGTGTTTCCGCGCCTCCTGGGGCTCCCCAGTATGGCTGTGATCGTCCGAGCTTCCATGATGTCGCTTCCCGGCGCCGATTGCGCTTGAATTTGAATCATACGAGTGTAGAATCTTGCCGAACAATACCTTGGTAGTCTCTAATAGGGAGGATAGATATGTCAATCAGACTTTGTGTTGCCGTCCTACTCTGTTGTCTCTTATGTTCACTGACGGCTCTTTCCCCCGCAGTCGCCTCAGGCTTTGCCGGTGCGGATTCCCTGGCTATACCGTCGATTGAGACCTTCATGAAAGTGGGGGGCGCCTCGAAGCCCCAGATAAGCGAAGACGGAAGCCTCATCTTCTTCACCTCCTGGATGTCGGGTGTTACCCAGGTGTACAAGATGCTCCCGTCGGGATGGCCCTACCAGCTCACCGTCTTCGATGACGGCATAGACTTCTACCGGGTTTCCTACTCGGGCAAGTGGATGGTGGTTGGCGCGAGCGTCGGTGGGAGCGAGCAGTCGGATCTATATTTGATTGATACCGAATCGGGCGTCATGACCACGCTTAAGGCAGACGATGACGTAAGGCACGGTTCGGTCGTATGGAGCCCCGATGAGAAGTATGTCTACTTCAGCGCCAATGAGCCCGATCCAATGTACTTCCTGATCTACAAGATAGACATCGAGGACGGCTCAATAGAGACCGTCTGGGACAAGGAAGGATGGTCGGCCGCGTCTGATGTCTCGGTGGACGGAAGGTACCTGCTGGTCGATAAGTATGAATCCAATACCAACAACAACCTCTGGCTTCTTGATCTCCAAACTGGCAGGGAGACCCTTCTGACCGAACATGAGAGCGACTATACATTTGATTATGCCAGGCTGTCGCACGACGTGGGCGCGGTCTACTGCGTCACCAACAAGAACGATGACGGCATGAAACGTGTTGCCAGGCTGGACGTGGAGAGTGAGAAGATCGAATTCGCGATGCCGGACACTCCCTGGGAAACCGAGGAGATGGACCTGTCGCGGAACGGGATTTACCTGGTCTGGCTCGAGAACATAGAAGGCTATGGCATGCTCTACGGACGCAACCTGGAGACGAACGCTCAGATCGAGATATGCCTGACGCTTGGAGTGCTCTCGGGCTTACAGGTCTCTACGGCGCGCACCATCGTCGCCAGTTTCTCAAGTCCCTCCGAGGCGCCCGACATATGGGAGTATCATGCGGACACCGGTGAGCTCAGCAAACTGACCTTCTCCACGATGGCGGGAGTTGATCCATCGCTGCTCTCCGACCCGGAGCTCATCCGATATGAAAGCTTCGACGGACTCGAGATACCCGCCTTTCTCTATCTGCCTGCGGACTATGAGGGAGGCCCGATACCCTTTGTGATCCACGCCCATGGCGGCCCGGAAAGCCAGTTCAGGCCGTCGTTCAACAGGCATTTCCAGTATCTGATCCTCCACGGTTACGGGATACTCGCACCCAATATCCGGGGAAGCAAGGGGTACGGTCGGGAGTTCATCGGGCTCGACGACTACAAGAAGCGCAAGGACTCGGTCCGCGACATTTACGAGGGGGCCATGTGGCTGGTAGAGAACGGCTACGCCAGGTCCGGTAAGATAGGTATCAAGGGGGGCAGCTATGGCGGGTATATGGCGCTTGCCGCCCTGGTCGATTACCCCGATGTCTTTGGCGCCGGCATCGACAATGTGGGAATAGCCAACTTCGTGACCTTCCTGAAGAACACCAAGTCTTACCGCCGCGCCATAAGGGAAGCCGAATACGGTCCGCTGACCGATGAGGAGTTCCTCAAAGAGATCTCACCCCTGACCCATGCCGACAGGATAAGAGCGCCGCTCTTGATCGTACACGGCGAAAACGACAGCCGCGTGCCCGTAGGGGAGGCCCGGCAGATCGCCGAGGCCATCGAGGCCAATGGCGGCGTGGTCGAGACCCTGATTTTTCCCGATGAGGGGCACGGGATCTCCAAGATCAACAACCGGCTGGTCTACTACAGGACGATGGTGGATTTCTTGGACGAGCATCTCAAAGACCGAACCAGAACCGAAAAATAACATGGGGTCAGCTCTTGAATCTTGAATCAAATTCTAAATCCAAGAGCTGACTTCTATTGCCGGAAGCTGTATCAGCCGACGTGGAAGTCCGGGGCGACGAGGTCCTCGAATGGAAGCCCTTCCTCTATGCGCTCTCTCCGGCCATCCATATAGCGCTTGCACCAGGGATCATCGAGCTTCTCAACATCGAAGCTCCGGTGTATCAGAGCATAGAGGTCTATCTCACGCAGCTTCAGGAATGCCGGTATTTCATCCATCCATGCGGTATCGAGGCTGTTCTCCGCAAGATACGCAGGCATGAAGTGTGAAAGAAACTCCCGGGTGAACTCGCGGGCGTCGTCCCTGCCGTTAACCAGATAGAAGACAGTCATGGCGATGTCGTAGACATACCAGGAATACACGCAGTCATCGAAGTCGAAGAGGGTTATCCCGCCATCCTCATCTACCAGGAAATTGCCGCCGTGAGCATCCTGATGTATGAGGCCGTATGCATCGTGGTCCTTGGGCAGGTCTCCCAGGTGCTTGCGCAGCTCCCTCCATCTATCAACGACGAGCGGCTCGGAGGCGGGTACAAACCTGTCGATCTCCATCATGCGGGGATCATCCCACTCCGGCCTTCTCCAGGCAGGGTCGGTGGGCTCATAGTTCCTGCTCAGCGCATGCACTTTTCCAAGCATCTTCCCGTAGGTCCTGTATAGCTCAGGACTCAAGCCCGCCTTCCGGGGCGGCTGTCCCGCAGCCCTTATGAATGCAGTCACCAGGAACTGACCACCCCGGCTGTCGTCGATTGCCTCGACCAGCGCCTCGCGTTTGGACAGGACCGCCCGCGCGACCGACGCTCCTCCCCGGGCGAGGTAGTTGATCCAGTCGACCTCTCCCTTGGTGAGGTTCTCGTTCCTCCTGATGCTATGGGCGATGCGGAGGATGAATTCGCCGTCATCACGGTCGAACTCATATATGTAGCTCTCGAACCCATCGAGCAACCTGATCCGGTTCGCGTCGATCCCGTAACGGCTCATCGCTTCTTCAAGGATGGCGTCGCTGTAGCGCTCTCGGATTCTCTCTTCCATTGCCTTTTCTCCAGGCCGCTCTTGCCTACCAGCCGATGTTGCGAAGGTCGGGGTCGGAAAGCGAGAAATGGTGGCCAATCTCGTGAAGCAAGGTCTTGCGGATCTGGGCGTAGACCTGTTCGCGGGTGGAACATATCTGCTCGATGTTCTTCTTGTACAGGCTTATCTTGTCCGGCATCACGGGCCGGATACCGTAGCGCGAGGTCCGGTACTTGGGGGGGATGCCCTGGTAAAGCCCCAGGATGAGGCCCCTTGGTTTCATCTTCTTGAGCACGCTGCGGGGTGGGTAGTCCTCGACCACAACATCCACATTATTCAGCTTGGACTTGAACTCATCCGGCAGGCTTTCCACGGCGTCGGTAACCACCTGCGCAAATTCATCATCGGGGAGCTCAAACATCTTTGAGTACCTACTTCAGCACGTGCATCCAGTCTGACAAGAGGAAATGAACGCGGCCGAAGAGAAGCGAGATACGGGCCATTATGGTGTAACCGAAGGAAGCACCAAAAGCTACCATCAGGAAGTAAATCCCTACCTTGGAGCTCACCCCGAGGATGCCCTTGTGCTCCTTGGAGAAGAAGAAGTAAGTGATGGTCGCCAGGACACCCACCAGGAGGACGATATAACCCACGGAGGTCCAGAAGTCATAGGTGTTGAACATGGCGCCCCTGGTAAAGGGCGAGAAGGTCCCGGCAAGCTGAGGCACCATGTCGCCTTCGACCGCGGCAACGATCTGGAGGCCCAGGCTCACCCCCAGCACGAATGTAAGCGGGAACCTCACCATCCAGGATGTGCGGCGGCTCAGCTGCGTGAACATCATCAATCCCATGGCTATCGGGATGATGTTCCAGTAATTGCCCCGGGCAAGCGGCTCGAAGAGGTTGGGATAGGCATAGTTCCACCAGAGGAACGCGGCCCAGTAGCCGGCGGAGAGACCGACGAAGATGTACTCGGCTACCTTGTATACGGGGTTGTCCTTATAGAGGAAGCTGTAGATGGCCAGGGTGAGCAGTGCCGCTACCCATACCCATGGACCGGTGGTCATCAACATGATCTAAGCCTTCCTCCGCTTTTCCGCCCAGTAGACTATATTACCCAGGATCACGAATCCGATTATGAGAAGATGCGCGATCGACTGGGAATCCATACCCGTCGTGGCAAGCCCCATGTGATCGACAAGGCGTTCATATTCTGCAGAGCCCTTCATGCCCCCGACGAGACCCACGAGCTGTCCGGTCTGGAGATACTGGTAATAACGTGGGGCGCCGATGGCCGTCTGCGCGGTGGCGAGATTGCCCTGGTAGCGGGCATGATAGTACCAGATCCACTGGTCGCTCCCGGGTACTCCCATGGACATCGAAAGCACCAGTCCGATATCATTGGCCGCCTTCACATCATCCATCATCGGGAGCTCTTCGACCGCGGTACCATAGATGTCCTGCCGGCACACGTCATGTATGTCCCGTCCGAGATTGACCAGGGTCACCGCACCACCCGGCTTGTATCCGAAGTTGACGAAGTCCACGCCATATTCCTTGTTGAACTCGCCGACGCCCACCTCATCCAGGGCCCGTACTCCCAGGGGCACGCCCGGAGCCCAGAGGCCCAGCATAAGCACCTTCAAGTCCCGCCTGAAACAGTGGCGCAGTATCGAAAGCGTGGCGGGCTGAAGCTCGGGAGCTCCAGATGGATCATAGTCGATGGACATCATTACCACCGATCCCCCGGGCAGGCCCTCGATCACGTCGTAGAGCTGCTGTACGGGCGGTGTGACCTCGATAGGCAGACCCAGCGGGAAGAAAAGCGGCAGGATCACGGCGAGCGCGACGGTAAGAAAGATTATCCGCCGGTCGAGCCTGCCTATTTTCTCAATGAAATCCAAGTACCACTCCTATCTACATACCACTTCTATTGCATGTAGGATCTTTCGATCCCGAGTATCATTCTTAAGGCCATCGATATCAGGCCCAGGTCAATGCCCAGCCTGATTCCGCGCTTGGCGGCGGCGTTGGGATAGCTCATGATCCACTCGGTAACAT
>JAUVJV010000333.1 GCA_030592245.1 Candidatus Eiseniibacteriota bacterium | reverse complement strand
GGCGAATATAAGTGCCCAGGAGATGATGGGCGGTCCGCTCCTGGGGATAGCGTTCAATCAGATTCTCAAGTTCTGCCACTCCCTCATCGGCGTTCCCTCCAACAATCGCATTCAGGCTCCTTATATAATAGCCCTCCTTCTCGCTGGCATGATCCAGAAGCTGCATCGCTCGGCCGATCGCCTCAGCCCGTTCAGGCCCCGCGCTAAGCAGGGCCAGCATATAGTATGCCGATGCGAATGTGGAATCATGCTCGATTGCCTTGTAATAGCTTTCTCGCGCTTCATCCATATACATCTTCCGGAAGTAGCGGACTCCTTCAAGGAAATGACGATAAGCCTCCGGAGAGTCCGTGGTGACCGCGGACACCTCGGTGTCCTCTTCGCTTTTCGCACTCGCCGGCAGCGCGAGGTTGTTCTTTATCTCGACGGTGGCGTGATCGACAATCTCGAAAATAGATTCCTCATCTTCGCCGTCGAATCGCATTGAAGCCAGGACGCTCCCGCTCGCAACTTCAACGAGTTGCAGGGTGAGAATGATGTGGGGTTCGGTCCGAAGTATGCTCCCCATCAGCATCCATTTGGCCCCGGCCCTGGTCGCAACCTGGGTGGCAACGCTTCTGTCTATTTCCCTCGCGTCTTCGCGGCCAAGTATCTCCAGGATGTCATAAAGCCTCTGGCTGGAGATAACATTGAGATAGTGCGACCCCGAGAGATCCGTGATGAGGAGGTCGGTTATTATCTCGCCTAGCCGCCCCTCGTCATCAGGATCCGCGAGATTGTCGAAATACATGATCGCCAGGGTGTTCTCCTGGGCAACCGCCTGTTCCTGTGGCCCCATCTCAACTCTGAATGGTTCGAGGATGAAGATCACGGCGATGAGTAGCGCGATGACCGCAAGCGGAATGATGATGGGCAAGAGCTTTCTCCGCCCGGATGGCTGGGCCTGAGCCTTGAACATCTCGGTAGTCTCGGTAAGCTCGATACGCTTCCGTTCCCGCCTGAGGTCGGCCACGATATCATCTACGTGCTGGTATCTCTCGTTGCGGTCCTTGGCGAGTGCCTTCTCAACTATGGCCTGCAAACCCTCCGGCACGCCGCTCTTAAATCTCGCCAGGGGCTCAGGAATCTGATTGACGATCGCGTTGATGATCGAGGGCTCATTATCTCCCTTGAAGGGCCGCTGCCCGGCGATCAGCTCATAGAGAACCACGCCGAATGAGAAGATGTCGGCGCGGCGGTCCACCTTCATTCCCTTAGCCTGCTCCGGCGACATATAGGCTATGGTCCCCAAGGTCGTGCCGGCCTTGGTCAACTCAGGTGAGTCCTTTACCTTGGCCAGGCCGAAGTCCGTGATCTTGGGCCTGCCGTCTTTTTCGATCAGGATGTTCTGGGGCTTGATGTCCCGGTGGATTATGCCTGCCTCGTGAGCCCTGCCCAAGCCCTCGCCGATCTGCATCGCAAGATCGAGGATCGCCATGAAGGAACTTCTCTTGGCGTCGATCACTTCCCGCAGCGACTTGCCTTCGACATATTCCATCGCCATGAAGGGCCGGCCTTGGAACTCCGAGACTTCGTGAATCGTGACGATGCCGGGATGACTGAGTGACGCGGCCGCCTGGGCCTCACGAATGAACCTGGCCTTTATCTCCTCATCCGAGGTGTACTGCGGCAGCAGGAATTTGAGCGCCACCTTCCGGTTGAGCTTGGTGTCATCCGCAAGATAGACCTCGCCCATTCCACCCGCGCCGAGTTTCTCGATGATCCGGTAGTGGGATATCTCGGTACCCGAAGCCAGCACACGGTACGCTCGGGTCTCGTCAAAACCATTAGCTTCATCGCCGGACATCATGGCATTCCTCCGGACAACAAGGTGGACTCGAATCTTGATCCACTTGTCATCTTAGTGAAGCCGCCTCGAAAATCAATCACAATGATGCTTGCCGGCAGCCATCACTTGACTGCTGTTATGGGCGGATTCACGCTCCCGGGTGCGGCAATCTCGACCGCTTTCCCCACGAGCGGACGAAGCAGGCGGTCCAGTTCGGCCAGGTTGCCCGGCATCTCCTCGTCGGGAAGCCGTTCATATAGAGACCGGGCAGCCTCGATCCCGCTTTGCGTAGGCAGGACGGTGCTGAAACCGGCATCCTCAAGCCACTTCACAAGAGTAGTTCCTGTAGGATGCATGAGCTCGCATCTGCGCGCGACAGTCACATGAGGTGTCAGGGCATTCATATGGCGCTCCTTGATAGCCGCAAGGGCAATAGGTGGTTCCGGCTGCTCCAGAACCCGGAGTACCTCATCCGCTGAGAGTGAGATGACAAGGCAGTACATCCTGGCTGTTTCCCTCGGAATATCCCGGTCATACACCACAACCCGGGATACTTCCTCGCCAACGCTTCCTACAATGACCTCGCGCTCCCTACCACCCCGGTATCTATCCAGGTCTTCGTACATTATTCTTAAGCCGCCGCCGGGCTTAAGCACCCGCCAGAGCTCCTCGAGCGTCGCCCTTGGATCCGGAGTCTGCTCCACCGAGGAGGCCGCCATAATCCCATCGAAGACATCATCATCAAATGGCAGCGGCCTCCCGCGCAAAGGGTGCGACGATCAGAGAGGGCCATCCGTCTCCGGGACCGAAGTCCAGGAGCCGTTTGCCATCGCCCCCGGTGCTAATGAGAAAATCAAATAGCGCGCCACGATCAGCCCAGTGACTGCGCTTGGTAATATCAAACTCCTGGTGGATCACGGGAAGGCAATAGCCCGACTGCGACTCCATCTCGTCATAGAAAAACTCCTCGGAGTTACAACTCTCCGGCTGGAGTCTCCGCTCGATCCATTCAACCACAGACTCCGGCAACCGCCCGCTCCCTATGTTGGCGATCCAATGCAGGCCATCCAATGCAGGCCCCTTTATGCTAGCCGTGAAACCTCAAGCGCCGCCCTTGCCAATCCCGTAATACTTTCAAGCTCCACATCGGGGATTTCGAATGGGATCCGGGGTTGCTGGTTCCGGTGCAATCCTACGCGGACCAGGATTGTCTTCATCCCGAGATGCTTGGCCGGTATCACGTCATTGTCGATCCTGTCGCCGACCATCACGCACTCACCTGGAGTGACACCGCAGGCCCGGGTGATCCGCTCGAGATAGCGAGAGTCCGGCTTGGTAATATCAAAATCGTCCTGGGTGAAGCGATAAGTAAAGAGGTCGATGAGTGATTCATCTTTAAGAAGGTCCAGGAGCTCCCCGCCGTACTGGCCGGCAATACCTATGCGGAAATCCCGTGCGATTGCCTCAGCTTCTTCCCGGAACCCCGGCATGATCCTCAAGGGCGGCCTGTTCGGCCGCCACCTTGCAAGAAATTCATCATATAGCCTGTCGAAGATTGCCAGGTCGGGTTTCAGGTGTTTCCAGAAGACATAGGCCAAAACCCTGGGACAGAAACCCTCTATGGCCTCATTGAGATCTTCATAGAGCATCCCGGACGAGTAGCCGGGAACCACGCCGGACAGGACATCAACGGTAACCTTAACCCGCGCCCTATCATCCTCTGATTCATCCAGGATGACCCCGCCTGCATCCAGCAGAACCGTCGTCAGCTTCATTGATGTATCATCCGGTGAAACTCTCCCGGGTACCCAACTTGAAGTAGTAAGGCAATGGTCTTCCCCTGGTGAGCGGGTGGTATGGCCCGCTCATTGTACT
>JAUVJV010000128.1 GCA_030592245.1 Candidatus Eiseniibacteriota bacterium | reverse complement strand
CCTTCCTTTATGCAGATCGTGCAACACCCACGTAGGTGCATAGCCCGGCTAGCCTTTGAGGCTCCGGACAAGCGCATGGAAAGCATCCGAGTGAGCTTCCCCGAGGGATGTGTCGAACTCGCCGAGCCATCTATCAATATAGCCGCTGTCATAATCGGGGTTCTTAAGGAGTATTGACCCAATATCTTCTATGTCACGAGGCCTGCCAGCCACAATTTTGTGTATGACGACATCCTCGAGTGAGGCAAAGCTAACCGGCGTACCCTTCATCGTGACACTTATCGCTCTTTCGATCGCTTGCTTCCCATACTCAGAGAAAGAGAATATGAAATCGATCCTGATACCAGTGTCTTCATCTAGAATGGGCAGCACCATGGTCTTGCGGACGAAGGCCTCCGGGTCCTCCACCAGAATCACGAAAGAAAGTCTCGCAACCAGTTCCTTGATTGTCTGAAGGCTTTCAAAGCCCAGCCCCAGGGTGACATCAATATCCTTGGTCAGCCTGGGCTCGCCGTAGAGGAGAACCGCCTGTCCTCCGATGATCATGTAGGGTACAAAGCGACCGGTCAGCTCCTTATCTATTCTCTTGAGGATCCTCTCGAACAAGGTTAACTACCCGCGCTATCCTCAGGTCCGTCTCAAGTCCTTCCAGTGGATCCTTGAGCGGAAAGACCCCCAGATGCCTGGCCTCCTCGTACATTGCCTCCACGATTCTGAGGTTCTTGACGGGGTCGGGGACCTTCCCGCTTATTAGACCGCGCTCGAACTCGCGCAGCAGTTGCCAGTCTCTCGTTACCTTGTCGCCCGTTTCGGCCACACAGACTACCTCCACAGAAACACCATAACTACTTCCATACGACCACAGAGGACACGGCATAACCAGATCTATCCGCCAACTTGGTTCACGAGGCAGCACCCCGGGTTCAGGTTCTGCCCGGGGAGCCATCGTCTTATCGTTCGGAGAAGAGTCGCAATCCTGAGAGTGTAGTCCGAGAGATCCGCCGCAAACTTCAAGCACGAAAAGAAAAGGGGCAAGCCAACATTACCACTTCAATCCGCGGCCGAAACGTGCTACACTTTGAGTGATCCAGCAAGGGGGATCGGGTATGTCTGAGCTGCAGGGGTATTTTTGCGGATTCCTTCGGACTAGTCGACCCGCACTGACAAGCAAGGTGCGGTTGCACACGCCGCAATACCTTATCCACATCCTTATCTTGAGACACAAGGAGGGTAAGATGGTACGCGACAAACGAAAAGGAGGCGTGCTACAGCTCGGGGCGGTATTGATTTTGACTACCTTGATTCTGTGTGTATCTTCGGCTTGGGCAAACTGGCTTCCCGAGACGAGGCTCACCAACGACGCGGCGTTGTCGCAGACATCACTCAATAATGCCTGGTGCGTGGCCTACGACACAGCGGGAACGGTGCATGTGGTATGGACTGACTACCGAAACAGCAATACCGGTGTCTATCATAAGTTCTATGACGGTGTTACCTGGAGTGCGGACTCTTTGATAAGCATGGCAACTGCAACGGCATACAGCCCATCTATAGCGGCCGACGGCGCAGGAAACGTTCACGCTGTGTGGACCGACCATCGTGATGGGGCCTCTGAGATCTACTACAGGGAATACGATGGCTCTAGCTGGGGACCTGCCCAGCGCCTGACCAACGATCCAAGCAGCTCACTATATCCATCGGTGGCCGCCGATTACGCGGGAGCGGTTCATGTTGTATGGCAGGATGTCAGAGACGGGGCTTGGGAGATCTACTATAAAACGCATGATGGTGTGACTTGGTCCGGTGATATTCGTCTGACCAATGATACCGGTGCATCAACATACACTTCTATAGCCGTTGATGCATCAGGTGACGTTCATGTTGTATGGCAGGATATGAGGGATGGCAATGACGAAATATACTATGGGAGATATCACGATGCATGGGGACCCAATGAACGATTGACAGTCGATCCGAATGTCTCTGAACATCCTTGTATCGCAATAGCCAATGACGGACGCGCACACGTGGTGTGGAATGAGGACCGTGACGGCAACATGGAGATCTACCACAAGAGTTTTGACGGGGTATTGTGGAGCGCCGACACCCGCTTGACAAATTTCATCGGGAATTCCATCAAACCATCCATTGCGCCGGATGACACTGATGGTGTTCACCTCGTCTGGCTCGATAACAGGGATGGCCATGATGAGATCTACTATAAGGGCTTTGATGGCATCTCATGGAGTCCTGATGAGAGCCTTACTGACGTAAGCGAAGTCACCGACCCCAGGAACGCCTCAATATCTCTGGATGGCCAGGGCAACCGGAGTGTGGTGTTTCAGGACAGGCGTGATGGCAACTTCGAGATCTACTGGAAATTGTTCTATGCCCTGGTGCTACCTGATCCCGAGATAACCTCAATAGTCCCTGCTGAAGGGCCGGCAGGAGAAGTGACGGAGATAACAGGCCTGGCAGGAGCCGGTTTTGCGTCACCGGCCAGAGTATGGTTGCACAAAACCGGGGAGACCGATATCGACGGATTCGACATCCAAGTGTGGTCGTCGCAGATGATAACACTCCGCCTCGACTTGATGGGTGCCGCTGAAGGCGAATGGGATGTCGTGCTGGAGAACCCAGATGGTAAGCAGGCTACGCTTGAAGGAGGCTTCACTGTATTGGCCTCGCTCTGGGGTGACGACGTAAGACTCACGAATGATCCTGCTTCCTCCAGCACCTCAAAACCCAATGCGAGGTGTGTCGCTGCGGATGATTTGGGTAATCTCCACGTGGTGTGGTTCGACGGACGTGACGGGAACTCTGAGATCTACTACAAGAAACACAATGGAACCGCTTGGGGAGCTGACGAACGCCTCACTGTGGATGCTTCGCCTTCAAACTCCCCCTCGCTGGCAATATTCGGCAGCGAGATCCATCTGGTTTGGAATGACTACAGGGATGGTAACTGGGAGCTCTACTACAAGCACTATGATGGCACCGCCTGGGGGCCTGATGAACGCCTCACCACTGAGTCTTATGGATCTCTATATCCTTCTGCTGCAGTAGACTCATCAGGTACTCTTCATGTCGTCTGGGAGGATGCGCGGGGGGAGGGGTATTACCGGATCTACCACAAGGTGTTTGACGGGGCGGAATGGGGGCCCGATGAACTGATCTCAGAAAGACCTGTAACTCATCACACGCCTGCCATTGCCATCGATCCGAGCAACAACATCCATGTTGTCTTCTTTAAGGAGAGAGAGCATACGGATTTAGGTGAGGTCAGGTACAAGATGTTTGACGGTGCGAGCTGGACAGAAGAGATTATTCTGAGAACCGGAGGCAATATGGGAGCTCATACTATTGCCGCCGATTCACAGGGTAATGTTCATGTGGCATGGAACGAAGGCCCGTATCTCGACTATGAGGTCTTTTACAAGAGGTTTAATGGCTCGAACTGGGAGGCGACTTATCAGGTCAGTGACGCTGAGGACTTAGCGTATTCTGCTTCTGTGACAGCTGATGACGACGGCAACGCCTATGTGGTCTGGGCGGAAGCCCTCGATGATGACCTCGATATCTATATCAGGCAATTCGACGGAGTCTCATGGCGACCGCAGATGAGGTTGACCTATGCTTCGGGTGTGTCAGGCCTGCCGTCCACCGCAGTCGATGACGATGGCAGGTTACATGTCGTCTGGCGTGATGACCGAGATGGTAATCAGGAGATCTACTACAAGCTTCGAGATACGATGCTCTATGCAGGTACTGATGACCATTGGCCCTTGAGAGACATTACGGGCGTGGTGAGAATCCTACCGAACCCGGTACCAGGCAACGCGCAGATAGAATTCAAGATTGGACATGCAACGGAGGCACAGTTCTCAATCTACGATGTCACAGGTCGCTTAGTCTGGGGAGACTATCTTGCAGCCGTTCAACCCGGCCTACACCGGATCGCCTGGGAGAGCTCAGATCTACACGGCAATCCACTTTCTCCCGGCGTCTATTTCCTCAAGTTCCGGGCCGGAGCCCAAACGGCGTTCACTAAGATCATCGTGCTGCGGTAGTCAAAGCCACTGTGAGTCGATGGGTGGGCACGGGCTCAGAGGCCCAAACCTGACCTGCGCCCTCTGGCACTCCGCTTTGCTACAAACACTGCCATGTCCCACAGGATCGCGCTCTCAGACATCTGTCCGGAGATCCCGTGTTAGCCCCATGAATGGGGATCGTATAGTCGATGGTCGCCTTCCTCTGCTTAACAGTAACCTTCTTGATGAAGAGACCGAGGAAGGTCTTTTGCTCCATGATGGATCCCGTGTTGAGGAGGGCTCTCAAATCCTGTACCCAAGCCCTGATCTCATCCGAATCGACGGAAATGCACGAATTTCCTGCCATAAGTCACTCAGCCTTAGATCGCCTTGTCTCAAGCGCATCCGCCTTGCGCCACTGCGAACAGGCCTAAGACGAGATTGTGAGTGCTTCGTTTCATGTTCCGGCTGGTCACACTGAACGATCATCTTGAGAAGTGGGTGAGGAGCGGCATCCTAACACGCCTCCTACTCAAAAGTGTCGCCAGCCGAAAGACATCTATTGCGCCATTAAAGATCCAACCTCCCTGCTGTTAGTCAAGGCACCACCCGGCTCGCGAAATCAGATGCGTAATCTCCCCATTCATCACCGTCGCCTCAACCCTGATGTCCTTGATCCTCATTGGATCGATTTCCAGCGGGTTCTCTGACAGGACTACGAGATCGGCGTACTTGCCTGGCTCCAGCGTCCCGACTTGATCCTCAATACCGAGAACGACAGCCGCCTCCCGGGTATAGGCAGCCAGGGCTTGCTCCGGGGTGATTCTCTCCTCCGGCCCCAGCACCTTGCCCGATGTTGTCAGGCGGTTCACGGCCACCCACATGGAATGCAGCGCATTCGGCGGGGAGACCGGCGGATCGTTGTGTATGCCGTATGGAATGCCTCTTTCGATGGCACTGCCTACAGAGTTGATCTTTGGCGCCCTCTCCGGGCCGAGCAGAACGTCACGGTGCATATCGCCCCAGAAGTGCACGTGCGGGATCATGAAGGTCATGCCGATATTGCCCATATCCCGGATTCGATCGAACTGATCCTGACGGACGTACTGACAGTGAATCAGGTGTGGCCTGAGGTCTGTCCTGCCGGTCGCCTCTCGCCCGTGCTCGATCGCATTAAGCGCCAGGTCCATGGCGGCATCACCATTCGCATGAACTGCGGGGGCGAAGCCGAGCTCAAGGATCTTGGTCAACTCCCCATTGAACTGTTCCTGCGTTCCGCGGGCGCCTTTCTTCGTGTCGGCCTTGAGTCTGTAGTAAGGCTCGGTGAAGTACCCGGTGCCGCCCTGGGTCGAACCGTCCGTCCAGGTCTTGATGTAGCGAATCTTGAAGAGGTCGGTCTCGTAGTTCGCGATCTGCGGCGCGACTTCGTCCAGGCCGGGCATGGTGATGAACATCCCGGCGTACACACGCACCGGAAAGTCCCCACTGCGAGTGACTTCTTCCATGAACATGGCCATTTCCGGGGCCAAAATGGCCAGCTCGGTCGCCGTGGTAAATCCGCGACTTGCATGAAGCCTCGCCGACTGCAGCACGGTCTCCTTGGTGGATGGCGGCAGCTTACCGACCATGGTCCAGGCGGGCATTCCCGCGATGTAGCCGGTTAGTTCCCCGTTTTCGTCCTTTTCGAATGAACCGCCCTGCGGGTTCGGCGTGTCCTTTGTGACGCCCACCGCCTCGAATGCCTTGCTGTTCGCATAGGCAGCATGTCCGCTCAAGTGAGGTATGCACACCGGATGGTCGGGGAACAGCTCATCCAGCTCCTGGAGCGTTGGACCACGCTTCTCCGTATAGAGGGTCTGGTCTGCCCCGAATCCGTAGATCCATCCATCCTTGTCGGGCTTGCCCTCTGTCTTGAGTTTGTGCAGGGCTTCCTTCAAGGACGGGGTGACAAACGGCGAGATATCCAGCAAGGTCAATACCGATCCGTACAAGACGATGTGGTCGTGGCTCTCGATGAACCCGGGCACGACGGTCTTTCCTTCCAGATCGATGTATTCGTAGCTCTGGCCGGCGGCTTTCTTCACAGCCGGCAGGTCTCCGACCTGAATGATCTTCCCCTCTTTGATTGCCATTGCAGATGCAGTCGGCTGACCGGGATTCATCGTCAGGATGTTCCCGTTGGCAAGAATGACCACATCCTCATCGACGGCCTGACCGGATACCCCACACCCCGAAGTCGTTATAATAAGCAACCCCAGAAGCGATAAGAGCCCCCCCAGCAATATGGAAAGTCTCGGCTTCAACATTGTCTGCATCACTTCGCCTCCTTTGCTATTTGTCTGGCATGCGAGCGATCTCTCCAGCAGTTTCCGAGCACACCCCGCGCACCAGATCTCAGTTACAGTAACGGCACCACCGCGAAGCGGTATGTCCACTCCGACGCCACGGCGCTGTCGGCAAAGTTGTACTCCACATCCCCGTAGAAGCGCACGGGGGTTTTCCCAATCTGCGCCAACTTTCCAACCCGAAGTCCAACAGGAACCGTGGTCCATCTGTCTGTGTGAAAGTCGTAGTTGTAAGTGATCTCGGACAGTTCCAGTGACCAACCTCCGCTCAGCCCATAGCTGCCGAGAATCTGAATGCTCAGCATCTGGACGTTGTCGCGGTCGCTGTCTCCAGCAAAGCTGAAATTGGAGAGGGCTATG
>JAUVJV010000295.1 GCA_030592245.1 Candidatus Eiseniibacteriota bacterium | reverse complement strand
GGATGGGTATCTGTACTGGACCGAGGATATGAAGCGGTTCAAGGAGGGAGAGGCCATTCTCAGGGAGAGCTAACCGGGAATCCGAATGCTGTTGCCGCAATGTAGTTAGTTCTGAATTCCAGGCCGTGGCTGCCTTGCCGTTAGTCTCTGATTCCGTAAAGGCTTACAGAGTTCCTGGTCCTGGGCAATGACCCTACCTCTGGCGGGAGACTGGTCACCCTTGAGGCCATATCCCACACTCGCGACATAATGTCGCAATAAGTGTCGCGAGAAGCAACCTCGTCATCCCGCAGGCCCGACTCGCGACAACGTATACCTCCTTACTATCATGAGCCTGATCGCCTGTCAACACTGACACGATGGCGAGCTGTTTCTTGGGCTTTGTGGGACAGGCCGGGCGCTTCGCTGTCAGCCCAAAACCAATCGTGGAATCCGCCATCCTTGCCAGACCTAGCTCAACGGGCTCCGCTTCTGCATCTCCAGAGCCGCCTTCTGCAAATCCGGATGCTCCACAAAGAATCGGTAGTAGAGCATTCGTAACACCGTTGAGAAGTCCTTCCACTCATGAAGCAGGCCCTCGGGACCGGTCACGATCTCTTTGGCCTCCTCGAGGCTGGCCTTTATGTACTCCGGCACCCGCTTGGTCGCGAGTTCTTTCTCGAGAGCATCGATCAAGGGGCCGAACTGGCCGCGGTCGAGCCACGTACCTCTGCAATGGGGACAATAATCGATGGTGATGCCCGACTCGTGGTAATCGACGGCCACCATCTTGGACTTACACTCAGGGCAATCCGAGGGTTTGGTCTCAAGGCGGAAGAGCTCAGGGTGCTTCCAGAGATCGAAATCCATCCAGTTGAGATCCGGATCTTCCTGGTCTTTAAGCTTCTCCAGCTCCCCTTGCTCGAGCCATATACCCTTACAATCCTTGCATTCGTCTATCTCGACCTGACCGACCTTCTTCTTCTCAAGCAACGAGTTGCAGCGCGGGCAATCCATGTCTCTTACCCCCTTCCCTACTTCGCCCCCATCGTCAAGGCCATTATGGCCTTCTGCGCATGGAGGCGGTTCTCGGCCACATCGTAGATACAGGAGCGCGGGCCGCTTGCCACTTCATCGGTGACCTCATGGCCCCGGTCTATGGGCATGGGATGGGTGTAGATGGCACTCTCGGTAAGAGCCATCTTCTCGGCATCGCATATCCAGTCGGAGAGCTTCATGGCCTTCTCGATCTCCTCTTCTTTGTGAAACTTGCCATCCCGGTAGGCGGCCGGGCTCATCCAGTTCCGGGAATAGACCACGTGGGCGCCCTTATAGCCCGAGGTGACATCATGTGTGGTATCGAAGGCAGCACCGGTGCTCTTACAGTTCTGGTTGGTCCACTCGACGACCTCGGGATCCAGATCATAGCCCTCAGGAGCTGCCACGGTTATGTCCATCCCTAAGCGGGAGCCAATGAGCATGGCCTCCTGGACACTCGACCAGGAGCGCGCCAGGGCTCCATGGCCCCAGGTCATCAGGAGTTTCTTACCCTTCAGGACCCCTGGATCGAAGGTGCCTTTGGGAGAAAGCCACTCGGTCCAGCCCATCACATCGGCCAGTCCCTGGCAGGGATGGAACTTGTCATGCGCCATCGATACTATGGGGACTTCAGCCCACCTGGCGTATTCGCGCAATAGCTCCTCGCCCTCACCGTAGCGGCTGCACTTATCCTCGAGCATCCTGATACCGATTCCACAGGCATACCGGCTCATCACCTTGCCTGCATCCTCGATGGTCTCCCCCGCCGTGGTCGCGGTCTTAAGCCTCATCGACTTGGGCTCGAGGAACTGGGCATGGCCTCCAATCTCGGTGGCTGCGCATTCGAAGCTCTGCCGGGTCCTCACGGAGGGGTTATAGAAAAACATGAAGAAGGTGCGGTGCTTTAAGACATCCGCAAAGCCGTAGCGGTCCTTCTTCATCTTGACTGCAAGGTCGAGGGCTGCGAGGAGTTCCTCCCCTGACCAGTCCTGGGTCGTTATTAGATCGCGTCCTTTAAGGTCCATGGTTTTCCTCACTTCCCTCCCATTAAGAGCGACATCACTGCCTTCTGGGCATGCATGCGGTTCTCGGCCTGATCGTATATGACCGACTTCCAGCCCTTCTTGACATCGGTCCGGTCCATGACCTCATTGGAGACCTCATAGGCCCGGTCGGCCGGGAGACAATGCATATAGATGGCCTCGCTGTCGGCGGTGTCCATTATGTCGGCCGTCATCTTCCAGTCCTTGTATTTATCAAAGATGCGCTGGGTCTTCTTGGGGCTGTTGGTCCCCACGGGCGGCGGGTATAAGCTCGTTGCGGCCCAGGCCTTGGGATAGACCACGTGGGCACCCTTGAATGCGCCTTCGAAGTCATTGGTTACCTCGAAAGAGGCATCGTTCATCTCCGCATTGGCCTCGCACGCCTTTATGACCTCGGGATCGAGCTCCATCTCGGGCGGATGGGCAAGCACGGTGTCGCAGCCAAGGAGTGATGCAGCGATGATGGCGCTCTGGGGCACGGCACGCGGCTTATGGACGCTGGGGCTATAGGCCCAGCTCATGACGAACTTGATGTCCTTAAATGTCCCGAACTTCTCCTTCACCGTCATGACATCGGCCAGAGCCTGGCAGGGATGGTATTTGTCGCACTCCATATTGATGATGGGCACGTCCGACCATTTGGCGAACTCCTGCATCAGGGCATGGGCGCCGCCGTACTCCCAGTCCACGGGGTCACCATAGCAGCGGATGGCGATGGCATCACCCATGCGGCTAAGGACCCGGGCCACGTCGGAGACGCGCTCGGTGGAATAGGCTACTTCCTTGCCTTCCAGCGCCGGGGTATAGATCTTGCCGGGATCGAGGAAGTGGGCATGGCCGCCGAGCTGGGTCATGCCGGCCTCGAAGGAGTTACGGGTCCGGAGGCTCTGGTTGTAGAAGATCATAAACAGGGTCTGGGCCCTCAAGAGGTGGTCGTGGAGCTCCCGCATGGCGAAGCGGCGCTTAAGATCAAAGGCCACATCAAGGAAGGTCTCCACCTCCTCCTTGGTCCAGTCGAGGAGGGTCATATAGTCTTTGCCTTTGAAGGAATCGGTCCTCATGGGTACATACCTCGTGTTACCGGTTGAAAGCGAACAGGGCTTGTGAGACCCGTGTGTCCGGGGTCCGCGTTTCGGAGACCCGTGCCAGATCTTGGCGCTCGCCAGAGGCTGGCTCCTGCCGGACCTCGGCGGGCACCAGTTTCCGGTGATAGATGATTATAAGGGAGTTGAGGGGTCTTGGGCAAGGGATATGGGAGGGGTGGCGGAGTGATCCGCTTAGGCTGGGAGCGCCGGTGGGAAGGCCTGGGAGGTCGGGGAGGCCGGATGCCACAGAGCACGGCGGAGTACGGGGTAGCTGCCGTTTTGGGGTGAACAGAATGCAATAGTGTGCTACAATAGCAGGAGCTGCAACAGAAGTGTGCTGCAACAGGATTACGCATACAGGATTGCACAGGGGGCGTTTTAGAAGGAGTCAGTCGCAATGCCAACCAAAGAAAAGATTCTGGAGAATACTATCCAGCGCTGCCGTGAGCGCGACATCATAATCCCGACCTATAAGGAGATGCGAGATCCGGGCTGCATCCCACAGGGGATCAGGGATGAGCTTAAAGCAGGGATCGGCCTCTGGGAACTCCACCCCCGCAACTTGTTTAGGATTACCTGGCATAATGAGCCGGTCGAGAAAGGCGGAGGCTTCGGGGCAGTCAATTTCATGGAGATCCCCAAGGAACTGAGTGGGGTCAAGGCCCGGATCATCGTGCTCTTAGGCAAGTTCTTCCCCACCGGAGCCCACAAGGTGGGGGCTACCATCGGCCCCCTGGTCGAGAAGCTCATCCAGGGCGAGTTCGACCCCACAACCCAGAAGGCACTCTGGCCATCGACGGGCAACTACTGCAGGGGCGGGGCCTACGACTCCTGCCTGCTTGCATGTCCCACGATTGCCGTGATGCCCGAGGGGATGAGCCAGGAGCGCTTCGATTACCTGGAGAAGCTTGGGGCCGAGATCTATGCCACGCCGGGC
>JAUVJV010000098.1 GCA_030592245.1 Candidatus Eiseniibacteriota bacterium | reverse complement strand
TTTCCAGGACAGCTTCCACGAGAGCATCGGTACCTACAACTCCAGTTTCGATGCCTACAGCGTTGACACGCTTGACTGGTACAGCGTGCGTGGGGGAGCGCCGGAGATTGTGAAGGACAACAAGCTCTACGTGAATGTCTCGGACAAGAACGGTCTGGTCTCGGTCGAGCTGTATGGTAGTATCGATGGGGGAAATGTCTGGCAGTCCAAGAACATGAACATGTTCCTCCCCAACGATCCCCTGGCACCGGAACTCGGTGGTGACTACTACGAGAACTTCTGCCCGGTCGATTTCGCCGGCGGGAGCGGAGTGACCCCCGGAGGCTTCTGGGAGAAGGGAATCGAGCTGTGGTATTATGTCAAGGCAGAGGATGCCCTCGGTAATATCGAGTACTGGCCCGGGGACGCCGATCCCGGCGATCCGGATCATACCGGTACACGTGAGGACTTCGATCCCAGCTTTGTCATGTCGATTCTACCGATCTATCCGGCTAGCTTTACCGGCACCAAGATCTTGCTGGTGGACGGTTATCCGAGGTGGAACATCGACTATACCGAGTGTATGGCTGCCGACGACAACACGTTCCCGCGGCTGGTGGAAATCTATGAGAAGACCCTGGCTGATGCAGGGTATTGCTTCGACGTCTACAATGTAAGTGGTGGCGGAAGCAGCGTTCATATCCACCCGCTTCAGTACACCGGGTACGACTGTATCTTCTGGTTCACTGGGCCTTACTTCTCGAACTATTGTTGCGACGAAGATGCCCAGATTGCCTTAAGAGCGTACTTGAGTCTTGGCGGCAAGGTCGTGTTCTGTGGTGATCAGTTTGCCTGGAGCATGGATCCCCTTGGCGGCAATGAGGACTCGCTCGGTGGCGAGTTCCTGGGAGGTATCCTGGGTTGTGAGTACCTCGAGGAGATGGAAGGCCCGTTTGACAAGCCTTACGCCTTGCTCGAGGCTCCTGCCACGGTTACCGTACAGGGCGTCGTTACTCCCATCAACCTGGATTCGCTCCTGGTTTACAGGGAGTGCCCGACCTTGAGGGACATGAGCTACGTGAGGGCTCTCTCGCCGCCGCTGGCTGGCTACACGGCTCAGCCGCTTCTGTACATGCAGAATCCGGCAGTGACAGCCGATCCGGCCGACGGCGCGATCTATGTTGAGAAAGGCACGCCGCCCAACGCGGGTCAGTTGGTCTTTGTCAACTACGACCTCAGTGGTTTTGTCACTCACCGGCGGACCGAGTGCGACGGCACGGGCGGGGGACTCTTCCCGGCCTACCCGCCGGGCGCGTACTTCGGTCGTGTTGACCTGGTAGAGGTCATCTTGAATGACCTGTTCGGTCTTGTTCCTCCGTTCCCCGGTGGTGGCGGTGGAACATCCGATGTCCCGACGAAGTCCGAGTTCAAGTGGGCGCTTAACCAGAACTATCCGAACCCTGCCAAGGCGGGTACGGATATCAGGTACGAGATTGCGAAATCCGGCAATGTCTCCATCAAGGTCTACAACGCGATGGGTCAGCTGGTACGTACTCTTGAGAACAGGCGTCTTGAACCCGGAAGGTACTCAGCCCATTGGGACGGTACCAACTCGGGAGGACAGAGAGTATCCAGCGGAGTCTATTTCTACAAGATGGAAGCCGGCCAGTTCGGAGCTACCAAGAAGATGTTGGTTGTGAAGTAGAAACGGATTTCTGGTGATACCAGCCGGGGCCCTCACTTTCGAGGGCTCCGGCCCTTTTTATGCCCTCTCACCCCGTTGTTTTTGTGTTGACAAAGCACGAAGCCTCTGGTTATAGTTCGTTGGACGGGACCTGTAGAAGCCCGTCAGTTTCCACATACGGGGGTTAATTCGTGGTGTCAGACGCAGGGGTAGATTAATGCTAAAGCGGAAAGCCTCGCTCGTTGTGTTCGTGGTGGCCTTGTCGCTGCTGATCGCGGCCGGGTGCAGGAAGGAGGACATCGCGAGACCGGATATCAACAGGGAGCCCGAGACTGTTCTTTCGGTTTTTCCCCGGCAGGGCGACAAGGTGTTCCACAAGTACCTGGTGCGGTGGACCGGACTGGACCGTGATGGGGTGGTCGTCAGATACAAGCTCGCCACAGTGGTCGAGGATGAGATCTACGGAGGGCGAACCGGCGATGAGGACATAGCCGAGTACCTGCTTAATCTCCCATGGTTTGTTACCGATGCCACCGAGAGCCTCTTTGTCCTGAGGGCGGACAGGCCCAACTCGAGGAACCACAGCCTTTATGTCATTGCCATCGACAATGAGGGCAAGGAAGATCCCACGCCTGCGCTGACCAATTTCGTTGCCATTGATTATGAGCTTCCCTGGATAGATATTTTCATATCAGATAATATCAATACCGAACTCAGGTCCCCAACCGAGAAGGGTGACACGCTTCCGGCTTACAATCTCGCCAGTCCCACGGAGCCCATTTTGATCACCCTGGACTGGCAGGGAGACGACCCCGACGGATACATAACCGAGTGGAGGTTGCGTCTGGATTCATCGTCTGAGGAGGCCCGTTCGCCTGTCTGGGACGAGTGTCTCGAGCCCTATGAAGGCTGCCTGATGGATCCGTGCTCCTGCTATGTGGGTACGCGCACATTGGTCTACTATCCGCCGGATATGGATGAGGAAGGTGATCGGGTGTACCCTGTTGGCGATGTCGATATAGGCTTCCATGAGCTCCGCATCTCCGCGATCGATGACGCAAACGCGAGGAGCCAGGAGGAGATAGCCCGGTTTATCATCAACTATGACCCGGACACCGTGCTCGACAGGGTCTGGAGCTTCCGGCGCACTCGCGACTTCGGCGGGAACCCCTTGTCGGATTCGCTTCCTGAGATCCTGATTTACTCCCGAGAATGGGACGAGTATGAGGATCCTGACTCGGTGGCATACTATGCCGATCAGCGTCTTGGGTACCATTTCGGCCAGTTGAGAATGGAGTTTCACGGGTGGGACAAGGACGGGCCTCTTGATGGTGGCCCCCCCTCGGAATTCAAGTGGAGCATCAAGGGCACGCTGCTCAAGTCGGACTGGACGTCAAATCCATGCGGTGCCGAGGATGCCATTGTTTATTACTGTGACGTGACGGAAGAAGGGCCACCCTATCTTGACAGCGACCGGCCCTTCACGCTAATAGTAAGCTCTCGCGATAATCATCTTAAGGCCGACGGATCTCCTGTCCGGCTTCCTTTTGAGGTCAATTTCACTCCGGAGATCAACACCATCTACCATCACGTTGAAGATCCCGACGGCATCGACGTGACGTTCAGGTGGGAGTGTTCGGATGTGGATGAAGGCTACGGATGGGGTACGCGTCCGGGCCAGCGGGAGCAGGCCCTTATGAAATACCGTTTCAGATACCGGCTTGAAGGCACCTCACAGTGGAGCCAATGGGTCAAACAGACCAGCAGGAACACCAGGACTGATCAACGGTACAAGACTTTCTTGAGGGTGGACAACCTGGAGGCCGGTACGTACGAGCTCGATTTCCGCGTCTATAATGGAGATTACCTGGGGACGCGGGAGGACGGCGAGATCTACACATTCAGCATACCATAGCAGGGGGTGGGGGAGATGAACAAATCGAGACTACGCAGGCTTTTGGGATTGGGTGTCGCCGCAGGGTGCATCCTCTTACTCCTCTTTACCGCATGCAGCGAGAAGTCAGGCGGAACCCGGGCCCTCAACATCCCACCCGAGACGCATATAGCATTCGGCCCGACGGAGAACTCCCTGACCTACTATAAGGTCCTGGTCTACTGGTATGGTACGGATATGGATGGTGACGTGATTGGGTTCCAGGTCCAGACGGTGAAAGACGTTGATCGTGACGACACTCCTCTGGACATTGACTGGCCTGACCTGGTTCCGGGCGACTTTGACACCTCAAGGGTCACCACCTCAAGGGAGAGCCTGTTTGTGCTTCAGGCTGATTCCATCTGCCAGGATTCTACCTGCCAGGCTGAGGTAAACACCGCAGGCGCATGGTCTACCTGGGGGCTTTTCGTCAGGGCGATCGATGACCACTGGGCCGCATCAGAAGACCCCACGATGGTTTTCTTCAAGGCCGACAATGCTATTCCCACGGTCACGATAGAGGTGCCCGACATGCCTCCCATCGACTTCATAGATGTGCCCGCGCATCCTTATATCGAGTGGAAGGGTGAGGACCCTGACGGGGATCCTTCCAAACTTGAATACAAATACCTGACGGTCATGGATAGCAGTGTTCATTTCACTCCTGAGGAAGTTGCCATACTTCCGCCGTTCGACCATACATATATATGTATACCGTCCGATAGCGTCGTCTGCCCGCCCCCCTATGCTGCTCCACCGATGGGTTATTGGAGCGAGTGGGTGCCTGCCGATTGCACTTTCGTGAAGGACATTGACCTCTCGTACTACGCGGGTACAATGGAGCTGATAAAGGTCTATGTCACCGTGAAGGATGAGGGGGGAGCGGTACTGCCAGTGAAGCTGTTCCAGGGGAACGATCTCACGCTCGTCGTGGTCGAGACCGGGTCCGGCGTGACTACCAACATAGACGCGGGTGCGCTGGGCAGGAGAAGAAGCATCAATGTCTCCGATTACGAGTCCAATATTGCGGGAGCGTTCTTAGGAACCGATGTGACTTTCAGGTTCTGGGCCGACGAGGACGAAGGGCGTGGCGAGGTTGCCGAGTCCTACCGTTTCTACTGGGACAGCCCTGAAAATCCGGGCTCTGCCTGGAACTACTGGACCGGTACGGCTCCCATCAGAGACCCGGGGTCCACGCCCGAGTGGTTCATCCGGTACCCTCTGGACGGGAGCAGGTTGACTCCATCACTGGGGCGCCATGTCTTCGTTGTCGAGCTGAAGGACTTAAACCAGCTCATTTCGCATTGCGAGTTCCATCTGGAGATCCTCGAGGGCCCCAGGCGGGCACCGGAGAGGAAGATCCTCCTGGTGGATGATGATCGCGCCAAGTGGCTCGAGCCATCCTGGGGCGCCTACGAGGAGGCGCAGGACGCGCAGTGGTTGGATATCCTCGCGGGCTATAACTGGGAGGAGTTTGACACGGGACGGGACTTCCTTAATGACTTGCCGATCAGGTTGGTTGACCAGTCCACGACGGTCATCTGGGTCGTTGATCAGGATGTTGAGACCCCGGCCACGCACCTGCTTAAGGTGTGCACGGAGCTCGGCAACTATCTCCATTCCTATGTCAAGGTCGGAGGCAACCTGATCGTCATCGGCAAGAACCCCTCATATGCGTCGGGTTACTGGCCGGATGGGACTCCTCCAGCCTCGAGGCGCCCGACCTTCACAGACTGGGACTTCCGTCCCAAGTGGGATTCGGCCCGCGAGGAGTCGCTTTACAATTGGAACTGGGATGTCTTCGGCATAGAGAGGATCAAGTCGGTTTCTCCGGCGAAGCCGTACAATGCCCTGTGGCCATGCGACGGCTGCTCCGAAGCGTTTGCTGACACCATAATCAAGATGGGGCCGCAGGCCGACATAAGCGGGATCAGGGGGTCTTTCCAGAATGCCTTTTACATTACCGAACTGCGGGACGACTTCAATGTCGTGCCGCTCTACAGTACGGCGATAGACACTTCGGGAGAGTGGGTTGACTCTGGAGATGATTATATAGCGGTGTACGTACCCAGTCACGGTTTGCGGGGGCACGCAGCCTATATAGGAGCTCCCGAGTACTGGTTCGATCATGCCAAGATCAAGGATCTCATACGGGATCTCCTTGAGGAATTCGGTGAGGAGCCCGTGGGGTATTGATCTGCGGGGATCATGCCGTTTCGGATGAACTCGGAGGAAAGTATGTTCAAGGTGATCAATAGTGTGTTTCCCGGGATAGCCGTGGTGCTCCTGCTGGCAGTTGGCGTGTGTATGGGTGGAGTCAACCTGATTCCGCCGGAGGTCGAGGTCACCGAGGGTGACAGACTTGTTGACCTTCTCTGGAGGGACTTGAATCCCGAGAGCCTGGTTTCCGTGGAGCCTCCCGTGACGGGGTCGATTTCGTTTCCCTGGGAGGGTGGGGCTACCCTCAGCTCCGAGGGATTCTATCTGGGCGCGTGTGACTGGACCTATGATTTCCTGGTGTCTAATGTAAGAGACTCAATCGAGCTTTCGTGGCAGGAGATCATCGACTGGAAGGAAGGGACGGCCAGGCCCAGGCGGGTCAGCATCCCTGACGTGGAGATATTCTTTGACCTGTCGGACGGGATGCGGGTCAAGGTGGACTCGACCGGTCTGTTCTTGATGGATGCGACGGGTTGGGCCGGTCCGATCCCGGCTTTCCATGGCATCTATGTGGGTGAGTCTCCTGAACCGGGAGACTCCTCAGTCGATTATGTCTTCACCTGCACGTCCGGGGGCGAAGTCACCGGGACAGGCGGCGATGTCGATTTCGAATGGGTCAATGACCTGAATTCCACCGGTTCTTTCACGGTCACGCAGGCCGATATCTCGATAGAGGTCGACCAGGGCCTCCGGGTCAAGTTCCCTGCCGGTACATACATGACAAATGACGCGTTCGCAGTCGAAGTCGTGATCCCGCTGGTCAATGGCAACCGCTTCGCGATTCGGGGTGAGACCTTCGAGGGCTATCTGGTTATCCGCAAGTCGGTCGAGGACAGGGGAGACCTGTACAAGGTCAGGGCCAATATCAGCAAGTGTGATAGCTTTGAGTTTTTCCAGGACCAGGACGGGAATTACGATCCCTGGGGAGACAGGAACTACGTTGACCGCGGCGTTGTGGGCGACCAGCCCAACGTCACCCCTGACCCCGGCCTGGAGACCGTGCTCAACGGTTTTCCCTACTGGTATGCCGTGGTCACATGGGACTGGTCCGAAGATCATCAGCAGGTCTTGAGCCCGCTGGACTCGATCATTTACTGGCATCGCGTGATCCCTTCGGTGCCGCCCGATTCCAGAGGTGTGGGAAATGTCACGGTCGTGCCCAATCCTTATGTTCTGCGTGCCGGCTGGGAGATCGACGACTCCAAGCTGATGTTCATAAACGTGCCGGAAGACGCTACGATTAGTATCTATGATGCCACCGGCGGATTTGTCGACGCGGTCCGGCCGGATAGATACAGCTATGATGAATCCAAGAAGCAGGGTTCGGCCGAATGGAACCTCAGGAACGCTGATGGAAGGGGCATAGCCAGCGGCATATATATCTACCATGTTGAGTCGAAATTAGGTGAATCGGTTGGGAGATTCATAGTCGTAAGATAGCGTGTGGTCTCCCGGCCCCACTCCAGCCGAGAATTACGTAATATGCCTTCTAGAGGAACAAGCACTGTCAGAGAAGGAGCGCTAGGATAAGCCGAAAGGGGCGCCGCTGATATGAAAACCAATTCGGATCGTCTGGTAATGCTATCGGTCGTAGGCCGGGTCTCGAGCCCAACGATG
>JAUVJV010000436.1 GCA_030592245.1 Candidatus Eiseniibacteriota bacterium | reverse complement strand
GTAGATGTGGCGGCGACTGCGACTCTCTCCCCGTGGTGACGCCTGACAGTTGTACGATCTGGTGGAGGTTTGACGCCGGTGAGGTGTTGACCATTACGAGCAAGGAAGTGATTGATTCTCTCGAGGTCTACAACGAGGGCGGCTCAGTGGCAGAGGTCCGGATCATCGGACAACGGAGGTGACCCGTGGCAGCTGATGATCTGGTAGCTCATGCGATAGTCACACTGGCTCAGGCGCGGCAGTGGATCTACGGTGCTGACGCCGATGCCACTGGTGACGACGATGTGTTGATTAAGCGTGCGATCAATGCCGTTACTCAGCGTATTGAAGACTATCTAAACCGGCACGTTATCACCCGTGGTACGTTCCTTACTGAGTACATGGACGGTAACGGCGGGCGTGACTACTACGTTGATAACCCGCCCATCCTTGACCTGGATTCGATCTGGCTTGAGGACATTGTCACCCTGGACTCGACCGATTGCGCGGATACCGATGAGGTGCGATTCGATGATCCCGATGGTTCAAGCGCCGACCGTGGCCGGGTACAGCTTATCCGGTATCGCATCCCGAGGGGCTATGCCGACAATGCGTATTTCAAGTACAAGGGCGGCTGGTATCTCAAGGATAATACGAGTGGTGCCGCCGGTGCGAATCAGACGCCCGAAGTGCCCCGGACAATCTTCATGGCGTGCATGGTGGAGGTCAAGCGGCTGTATAAGATGCGTGAGCGGCAGAACCTAAACATCAGCTCCAAGAGTCTCGGTGTGACAGGCGAAAGTATTAACTACCTCAAGGATGCCGATCTCACCGATGAGGTCAGATTCAAACTGGATGAATACCGACGAGAGAAGGTGTGTGGGTGAGCGGGATAGGCGTTGATGTAACCAGCCGGGGTGATAAGGAGCTCCAGCGTAATATCGGGCGGCTGCTGCGAAGTAAGCCCATGAAGGTGGCGACCGATAGAGCTACTATCCGGCTCCTTGAGCGCATCAAGACCAAAGAGATCCGTCAGGGTGCTCCGGGTGGTACGCCTGTTCCCCACTATCTCACAGAGCGTCACGGTGGCTCAGGGATTATCGGCGCGATCCAGGCACGGGTAACAAAGGGCTCAGGCGGCTATGAGGGCCGAGTCGGTGCTGGTGGACTCAAGGGCGCGATACTGAAAGCCCACGAGATCGGCATGACTATCCGGCCTAAGCGCGGTAAATACCTCAAGTTCCGTACAGCAGATGGTGCATTCCACACGGTCAAGCAGGTTCACCTGAAACCCCGTCAGACCTTCCGGCGGGCTGAACGCAACACGAAGGCCGGGCTTGTCGGCTACCTGGACGCTGTACTCCGCGACCTCATTCGGAAGGCGGGCCTGAATTGAGAGCGACCCCTACAGCCGATTATCTCAAGCGTGCCAGCAGCGTCTCATGGGCTAACTGCAAGACGATAACACCCCTTATAGGCATTACCGACTATGGCGATACTGATTACCTCTACGCGGGCAAGAGTTTTGTCACGCCCGACTATGACCAGGCTCAGGCGTTTCTCCGGTTTGATACTTCCGATATCCCGGCCAGCCATGAGATTGTATCGGCGACGTTGAGACTGTACCTGGTTGAAGTGCCGGAGACAGAGTTCACGTTGCGGGTGGGCCTGTGTGATGCCACCTGGGGCACGCTGACCGATGCTGACTGGGATGCCACCTGTACTGAGTACATAGACGTTAATACCTCTACGCGCACAACTGACGGCCAGGGCCGGGCCTATATCGAAGTGGCCCTGACCGGCGCATTGCTGGCGGCGGTCACTGAGAGCGCAACCACGATTGACATGATGATCCAGGGGACATCTCAGACCAGTGCCCCGACTGATAAGGAATGGCTCAAGTGCTATGCCCCGGCATACTCCGATACCGACTTGCGGCCCTATCTCTACGTCAAGACCCGCTCAGGCAAGGAGCAGATATTCGAGGCCATGATGACCCTGCTCAATACGATCAAGGAAGTTGATGGCTACTCGACCACACCCAATACCGTGGGCCGGAAGTACACGCTGATTAGCAACCTGTCTCAATCCAAGTTCCCGGTGTACTACCTGATACCGGGTGATAGGAATATTGACGATGGCACGATGGGTATTGACCATTGGAAGTGGCGGCTATCCGTTGTGGCCGGTGTGTACGAGACGGCTGACGATGACAAGTTCCACCGGCTGGATGGGATGGCCGATGATGTGGAACGGCTGGTCCTGAACAATATGACGCTGACCTTGCCCGATCTGGTCTTAGAGGCCAGGGTAACCAGCGTTCAGACGGGCGAGCTATTTATCATTGATGACTATCGGGGCGTGAGCCTCATACATATAGACGTGAGTTTAATCAAGACTATGTTCGAGACTTAAAGGGGGAGTGAGCCATGAGCAAAGCATCGGTTCTTACAAGCTTCGGCGGGGTGGGTATAGAGACCACATGGGATACCGCTGTGGGCCCAAGTTACTATTTCAATCACATGGTACCCGGTGAGAGTGGCGGGCTGATTCGTGAGTACGCCGAGAACGAGACCATGGACGGCCAGGTTCAGCTGCGCCAGCCCGCCCTTGACAAGACCTTGTGGCGGAAGACGATCCCGATGGAGCTGGCCTTTGAGGGCCACGAGATACTTATGCGGCAGCTCATGGGCGCGGCGGCTCAGACGGG
>JAUVJV010000161.1 GCA_030592245.1 Candidatus Eiseniibacteriota bacterium | reverse complement strand
CTCTTCCTTGAGATAGAAGGAATCTATTATCGCATCGCCCCTGACAGGATCCTTAAGCGCCCTGAGGCCCTCGATGAGCCTGTACCTGATGCTCAAGTACTTCTCCTCGGCATTGGGACCATCGACATTGATCATGAACTTGCCGCCAAAGAAGTCGGCGCAATGGACATTCTCGGTCGTCCCGAGAGTTCTCTGGATAAAGTTGTTGGTGTTGATGGTGTAATAGAGGTACCCGAAACCATGGTCCGACATCACTATCATAAGATCGTCTTCACGCATCCTCTTCAGGAACTCGTCCAGGTAGTGATCGGCCTGGATATAGGCCTCGAGAATCTTGTCACCGTAGACCTGCCCGTTAACGGGATCATACATGGGATGGTCCTTATCCATATACTTCCAGAGATAGTGCTGATACCTGTCCGGAAACGTGAAAACCAGCCAGTAGAGATCCCAGTCTTCACGGCCAAGAAGATCCAGGCCGAGATGCAGCCTCTTGCTCGAAATAGCCTGCATCTTGGTCAGGAATCTGTCCTCCCTGTTCTTGGCGCAGGTCACCCTGAAGGCGTCGAAGGTATAGTCCCCCAGAATTTTCTCCAGGGATTCGGGATAGTAATAGGAATTCTTGTCGTCGGACGCATGCGGGAATCCCGCGATCATCAGTCCCTTGAGGCTATCCGCGGGGGAGCTCAGCGGGATATTGATTATACAGGACGTCCGGTCATAGTCTCCGAGCACGTCCCAGACCGGCCTGAAACCCCTGTCTCTGGATGTGTTGAAGACCTGCGTATCGGATGCGTTGGGATTGCTCGTGTTCAGGAAGCCATAGATGCCGTGCTTGCCGGGATTGACACCGGTAATGGCTGAGGTCCAGGCCGACGCGGACGACGGCGGAAGTACGGTTATCAGATCACCGAAAGCGCCCTCCTCCATCATGCGCGCGAACGTGGGCAGATACCCCTGCGCCACCCACTTGCGAACCATCGTGGGTTCGAGCCCGTCAAAACCAAGTACGATCACCCTTCCCAGGGCTTCACGCGCCTGCATCTTAGCTTTCTTGCTCTCCTCCCTGGCACAGGAAAGGGCCAGGCAAACGCCAAGAACCAACAATGTGAAAACAAGTACCCTCTTCATAGATGTACTCCTACCTCTCTCGACTGATTATAACAGACCTCAGACCCCATAGCAACCTCATCGGTTCCGGCTGACCTCAACTGAAAAAAAAGATTGCAAAGAAAACCAAGAAATGCAAAAAAGGTATTGAATATGTCAAAATAGCATATTCCTTGCGAAGGAGGTGGTGCCGTCGTAACCATATCAGCCTTCACGTTCACGTCTTTTGGATGCAGATGACCTAAGGAGGTTAGCCACAATGAAGCGCTTCTATCCAATTATCATAGCCGTTCTGGCCCTCTGCGTTTTCGCAGGTAGCGTCTATGCCGGCGGCGAGCCCATGACCAGCAAGGGAGACAAACAGCTCGTTTTCAGGTTCGAAGGTCTCTCCTACCTGGGCCTGAACTCCTACCACCGGGACGCCGGCGCCATCTGCTATGATGACGACTGCTACGCCTGTGGCGGTGGCTTCGGCATGAGATACTTCATAGACGATGGCAGGGCCATCAGGTTCGGTATCAACCTGGCCTATGGCGCTGACAAGTGGGCCGACTATTATGATGAAGGTGATGAAAAGTGGGACAGGGAGATATCCTGCCTGGAGTTCGGTTTTGAAGCCTGGTATGAGAAGTACTTCCCGGTCATTCACAGCATCGCGCCCTATATGGGCTTCGGCTTCGGCTATACCTATGGCAGCTATGAGGAAAAGGGAAACTGGGGATGCGCTAAAGCAACGGACACCACCACCCTCAGCTACTTCGACGTGATGGGCGCGCTTGGCTTCCAGTGGTACTTCACCCAGGGCATGAGCCTGGGCGGCGAGTACAGGGTGGGTTACACGTACAGCTCGGGCAAGGAAGAATATGAGCCCTGCTCGGGTGATAAGATCACCGAGTCAGACTTTTCGGGTAACCACCTCAACTGGTATCCGGTCGCTTTCTACTTCGCAGTACACTTCTAGAATCCACAGTACTGCAGGGGCTCACTATGTGAGCCCCTTTTTCCATTCAGGTCGACGAGCCACCTGAATGACTGAAAGCGCGCGGGCACCTCGGCAAGCGGCTCTACTTCAGGCGAGCGCCCATAGAGGCCCAGATTGAGGGAATCGGCGGCGTGGGATTCGCTGGATTTTGTCCACACTGTCATGTACATTCGGGTTACTATGACTTTTCTCGATCGCCATAGCTACCATCGGTTTCACTGTGTCGTGGCTCTCCTTCTTTGCCTGATAGTGGCGGCATGCGGAAGGAAGAGCGAATCCCCAAACGTCATCAGCATTGGAGTGGATACGCTAAGGCCCGATCATCTCGGGTGCTACGGATACGAGCGCCGGACAAGCCCCAACATCGACTGGCTGGCCGGTGAAGGGGTCCTCTTTGAGAACACCATAAGCCAGTGCCCCTGGACACTTCCCTCTTTCGCCACGCTTTTTACCTCCCTGTATCCTACTCAGCATGGTGCCGGGACTCTGCGCAACAAGATGCGGACCTCATTTCCCACTCTGGCAACCTTGCTGTCGGAGGCCGGGTACACCACGGGCGGCATCATAAGCGCTCCCGTTCTTTCCAGTGCTACGGGTATTGCCAGGGGGTTCCAGCATTATGATGTCGGGGAGGAGAGTCTGTTCAGGACCGCCGACGAGGTGACGGCACGCGCTCTCGAATGGATCGATAGTGGACACGGACGCCCGTTTCTACTCTTCCTGCACTATTGGGATCCCCACGATCCCTATGGTCCGCCGCCACCCTATGATACAGCGTTCGACCCTTCCTATGAGGGGAAACTCGGAAACACCGTCACCCTCAGAAGCCTTGCAATTGGCTCCGCTGCCCAGGTGGGTTTCACGCTCTCCGAGGATTCAAGCAGTATCGACGAGAGGGATCGGGCGCATGTCGTAGCCCTTTATGACGGTGAGATAGCTTTTGCAGACAGCATGATCGGAGAACTCCTCAGAGGACTCAAGGAGCGCGATCTGCGAGAAAACACCATCATAGTTCTGCTGAGCGATCACGGTGAGGAGTTTTTCGAACACAACGGTGTGGGCCATGGACACACGTTCTACAACGAAGTTATCAGGGCCACCCTGGTAATGGCTTGCCCCGAGGTTATTCCCGGAAACAGACGCGTGACGGAGCAGGTCCGTCTGTTGGATGTAACACCGACGATTCTCGACCTGCTCGGGCTCGCATCCGATCCCGGCTTTGAAGGCGTGAGCCTGGTACCGTTAATCGAAAACAGGGGTGCACTTGCCGGCACAGATGGCATGCTCTTTCCCCCTCGGGCGGCCTATTCCGAGGGTATCAGAGAGGGTCCCGAGAAGAAGGCGGTCATCATCTACCCATGGAAGCTGATCTATGAGATTTCATCCACGGGGGAAGAACTCTTCAATCTGGGGCAAGACAGTGCCGAGTCCGAGAACCTGATCGATGAACACCGCGAAGTGGCTGCTCCTCTCGAGGAACTGCTGACCAGAGCCCTTTTCGAGATGTCGGATCAGTGGTACGTGGAAGTCTCGGGAGGGGGAGGCGACCATACCTTCGACTTGACCGTGTCCGCCAAAGGCAGCGCCGGAGGAGGCTGGATCTGCCCCTTCAAGGTGGGCAGAGACAACCAGGGCGCGACGCCGGAAATATCGCACGGCGGGCCCGGGTCTATATTTGAGATCAAGGGATTGAGAACCACGAATCCTGTTACCGTGGGACTCAGAATTCACGCGCCCAGGGGCCTTCGCCCCGAGATGTATTTCAGGATAGATGGCAAGACAGCAGAGACCCGGACCTTCATCGGCGAGACTCTCGAGAATCCCAGAGCAATGCCGTTTGCGCTCCCCAGGAAAATCGCGGGAGCCGATTCCGTCTCAGGACCTTCGAACAGACCTGATCCACCATACATCCTGGTATGGAGTGTCCCAGGCAGATGCGGAGAGGAGACACCTGCCAACCTGAGCGAGAGGGCAAAAAAGGAACTCCGCGCCCTGGGCTATATGCAGTAGACACTTGGGCGCGGCTCCTGGCGAGGCTTGACTTTGAAACGTACCGATTACATCACACGGGGGAGTTCGAGGAACCTCATATTCGCCATGCTTGTCTTTGCCCTGAGCCTGGCACTTTATATTGTCACGTTGCCGGCGACGATTCTCCCGGGAGACGCCGGCGAGCTGATCGCAGCATCGCATACTCTCAGCATCGCCCACCCGCCCGGCAATCCACTCTATCTTATGCTGGGCAAGGTCTTTGCCTCGGTTGCCGCCTGGGGTTCGGTGGCTTACAGGTACAACCTCTTCTCGGCCCTGACGGCTGCTGCAACCGCAGCCGTTTTCTTCCTGGCTCTGGCGGAGCTGGGCGTGAGAAGGCTGGTGGGTCTCGGGATTGCGCTGGCACTCGCCTCTCACGAGTCGTTCTGGATGAATGCCGTCACCGCCGAGGTCTATGCTTTGAATGCTCTCTTCACGGTGCTGCTTATCTACGTGGCATTGCTCACAAGGAGGTACGGTGAAAAGGCCTTCCTGCTGCTGGCCTATATAGGCGGTCTGGCCCTCTCACACCATCTTACCCTCGCCTACTCCCTGATAGCGGCACTTGCCTTTCCCGTCCTGCTCTTCCGCGTCACGCCCCGCTCAAAGACCACAGCCCTATGCCTGTTTCTTCTCCTTGTAGGTCTCACTACCTGGCTTTACATTCCCATACGGGCAAGTCTCTCGCCGCCGCTTACCTGGGGCGAGACCGATACCCCCGGCGGTTTCCTTTCGCACATACTCGGCAACCGTTATGCGTGGAGGCTCAAGACCTTCGACTTCGTTCAGAGAACGGGCGATTTCCTCAGGTTCTTCCAGCTGGCCCTGACCGGATTCGGAATCCCCCTGCTCGGATTGGCGATCCTGGGGGTGGTTACCCACGCCAGGCGGCTTTGCCTCATCGCAGGGGCCCTGGTGCTGGTGGTGTGTTTTGCCCTGCACTATGCGGCCTACAATATACCGGACATCGAGGGTCACATCCTGCCTGCGGTGATAGCTCTGGGTGTTCTTGCCGGCCTTGGAGTCGAGGCGATAGTCACAGGAGCCGGCAGGCGCTCGAGACTGATCAGTCAGGTCATCACGGCTGCCATCTTTGTCATGGCGGTTATCAATGTCCTTACCCTGTCACCCCGAAAAGATGAATGGTTTGCATATGATTTTGCCGAGGCAATTGCCCGGAGTGCTGAGTCGGCATGCGGGCCGGGTCCCGTGGTCATAACGGCAGGCGACCTTGCGGGACTGTCGCTGGCCTATCTGGCTTATGTCGAGGAAAGGGACATTACGCTGTATATGCAGGGGATCTCCCACCCTTCAGTCATTGGGAGTGCTGTTCGGCCCCGCTCACTCGGGGAGGCGATCGCTATCGCTTCCCGTAACTTCGGAGAGTCCAGAATATGCGTGTTGGGATTGGCGGAGGCCGGGGTGCTCCCCGCCGGGAGTCCCATATGCGGGATGGTCTCGCTCCTGGGTCCTGCCAGGCAGGAATGCCCATCTCCCAGCACATATTCAGTGAGGGGAGTCGGTGAGGATACCAGGGACTTCTTTTCGCGGGCCCTGTCCGCCGAGTACTACCTTCATCTCGCGCGCTGGCACATCGCCAGGAATGAGTTTGCTCAGGGTTCCGACTATCTGGCCCAGGCTGTGGATTTCTCCCAGGGTGATGCCCAGACCTGTGTGGACGCGTCCAGATACTATGTGGAGATGGATCGCCTTGAAGATGCGGAGCAACTTCTGCTCAAGGCGGTGGCTGCGGAGCCGACCCATTTTTTTGCTCATTTTGCCCTGGCCAATATCCACCAGCTGCGTGGGAGAATTGAGGATGCCATGGCCGAATACCGACT
>JAUVJV010000303.1 GCA_030592245.1 Candidatus Eiseniibacteriota bacterium | reverse complement strand
AGCCAAATTCACAAAGATGGGGTCAGGTACCGCTTTGTGAATTCACAAAGCGGTACCTGACCCCGCTTTCTTACCCCACTTGATGACTGCATTCGCGAATCTCCAACCGTGCGGAAAATCCCCCATACCCTAAAGAGGCTCCCCGGACGCGCCGAAGCATAAGGGTAAGGAACATCTGTGTCCGTACCAATGGCAATGGGGAGGGTCATGCTATCACTGCCCGGACTCAAGGGTCTGATGAGGACCCGCAGCCAGAAACAGCAATCTCATATTGATCTGGCTAATCTGCTTGAAACCGGCGTCTTTGAGCCGCAAAGCGCAGAATCGCTGCTGATTCACCTTGCCGCCCGACTCGACCTCGAGGTTGTAGCCTTGATAGAGATCGAGAGAGACGGAAAGGGCGCTGTGATGAAGGCCGTCGGGAGATGCAGCAGCGTATCCGAGCTCACGCTGCCGGCCCTCGATAGGGGCGGCTGTATTCCCGATCTCATAATGAAGGCAAAGCCGGCGTCAGGGCGTTCCAAGATCTTCGCCAGGGGCGAGGTGTTTCCAACCGATGGTTCGTGGTGTGACTTGATCCCCATGGACTCGGTTGTGTCATATGCCTTCTTCCCGCTAGCCGCCTTCGGCAAGGGTGACGGCAGAGGCCTTAAGGAATCCACCGCATGTACGCGCTTTCTCCTGATTGCGGAGCACTGGACGGAAGAGGAAGACCCTGCATTCATTCCAAGGGCTCTTGCCTGCGCCGGCCTGGTGAGTTGCCTGAGCGCGGCGACCGAGCTCAGGGCGCAAACCGCGGTAGCGAAATCCCTGACCGCGTATCTCGAGCACGAGGGTTACTCAGTTCAGTACAGCGGCGATAGGAGCGGCCCGGAGGAGGGAGGCCGGCCGGACCCCGTCGTTACCCGGAAAGCGGTTTCTCCCGCGAGCTGCGAATCCCGTGGCGAGAAGTTAAGGCTCTTGAGCCGTTTCATGTCAAGCGTGGCTCACGAGATCAAGAATCCGCTGACGGGCATCTCTGCGGGAGTTCAGTATCTTGCCAAGAAACTCCAGCCCGGGCTGGCGGAGGATGAGACCGTCGGGTTCATTCTTACCGAGATAAACAGGCTGAACCGGATCGTGGATGATCTCTATAAGATCGCCCGGCCGCCGGAATTGGTCATCATGCCGATCAAGTTGAACGAAGTTGTGGCCAGGAGCCTGCTGTGCCTGAGCGAGCTTATCATGAAGAAGAGGCTCGCCGTGGCACAGGACTTTCAAGATGGGATCCCGGAGTTCGACGCAGATCCCGACCGGCTTCAGCAGATCCTCATTAACATAATCAAGAACGCAATTGAGGCTACTCCGGACAAAGGGGATCTCTCAATCGAGACCTGGAAAGACGAATCCCGGGCATATGTCAGGATCACCGACAGCGGGCCCGGCATACCCGATGAGGCAATGGACCATCTATTCGAGCCCTTCTACAGCACCAAAGAGAGGGGAACGGGACTTGGCCTCTGCATCAGCCAGAGGATAATCGACGAGCACCGGGGAAGGATAAGCGTGGAAAAGCCCGAGAGCGGTGGGATCTCATTCGTGATCGAGCTGCCCTTGAGAGGTAAAAATGGCGAAAATACTGGTAGTTGACGATCAGGACACCATACGGCACTTCATCTCCAAGGCGATCGAGGCCGAGGGCCATATCGTCTCATCGGCCCCATCGGGTGAGAGAGGGCTCGAATCCATAGCGGCAGATCCACCCGACGCAGTGATCCTCGACCTGAAGCTCCCCGGCATGAGCGGCATGGAGGTGCTCAAGAAGATCAAGGAGACCTCCAAGGACATGACGGTTATTATGATCACCGCATACGGGGAGGTCTCATCGGCGGTCAAGGCAATCAAGGCCGGGGCCTATGACTACATCTTGAAACCGGTCGACATAGACCACCTCATCCTGAGCCTGAACCGGGCGCTCGAGTCAAGAAAACTCTGGAGCGAGCTGGCCCACTGGCGCCAGAAACAGCTTCTCCGCTTCGATTTCGACTTCGTCGTGGGCACGAGCTCCGTGATGCAGGACCTGATGAACACGGTCGAGAACCTCGCGAAGAGCGATACCACTACGGTGCTGATCGAAGGCGAGAGCGGCACGGGCAAGGAACTGATCGCCAATATGATCCACAAGCTGAGCCCCAGGCGGGACGAGCCCTTCATGGAGATCAGCTGCGCCTCGCTCCCTGAGCATCTCCTGGAAAGCGAGCTCTTCGGTCACGAGAAAGGCGCCTTTACCGACGCAAAGACCCAGAAGCGCGGCCTCTTCGAACTCGCGGACGGGGGTACGGTGTTCCTGGATGAGCTGGGCGAGATGAGCCTCACCATCCAGGTAAAGCTCCTGCGCGTGATGGAGCGCATGATGTTCAAGCGTGTGGGAGGTACCAGTGACATAAAGGTGAGCCTCCGGATAGTATCGGCCACCAACAGGGACCTTGCCCAGGCGGTGCGCGACAGGTTATTCAGGGAGGACCTCTACTACAGGCTCAAGGTGGTCCCCTTGCGGCTGCCCCCTCTAAGGGAACGTAGGGAAGATATCGAGATCCTCGCCAAGCACTTCCTCAATCAGTTCAACGGGACCTTCGGGAAAGACTTCCAGGGCTTCTCAGACGGGGCCTTGAAGTTGATAAGGGACCATTCCTGGCCCGGCAATGTGAGGGAACTCAAGAACGTGATTGAGCGGGCCGTCCTGCTTTTCGAGGACGCCGAGATACAGCCGGATCACCTCTCCCTGGGTGAGCTCACAGCCACGTGCCGTCACGAGATCCTCAGGCCCGTGGAGGAAATCATGGCGGGCGGCATCCCGCATAACGGTATTGATTTCGATGAGATCATATGCAATATTGAGAGGGAACTCGTAGAGAGGGCTCTTCAACAGAGCGATTACAATCAGAGTCTGGCTGCGCGGCTGCTCGGCATCAAGCGGGACAAGCTGCGCTACAAGGTAAAGGGGCTTGGGCTTGCCGTCGGTGCCGGTGAAGGTAAGGAACCATCGTAGATACCTGGCGCTAATAGCTCTTACAGTCCTGCTTTCCTGCGGCTACACGGCCGGCTCACTGCTTCCCAAGCACATCAAGAAAGTCTATATCCCGACCTTCGAGAACGAGACCACCCGCTATGGCATAGAGCAGGAACTCACCGCCCGGGTCGTGGAGGCCTTTACCGCCGATAACAGGCTTCTGGTGGTCGCCGAAAGCGAGGCCGACGCGATGCTCCGCGGTGTGATCGTGGAGTTCTCCAAGGGCGCTCTTACCTTTGACCGGGCCCAGTCCGTCGATGAGTTCAAGATCGAGATAGTGGTCGCAGCTGAGTTCGAGGACTTAAGAGAAGGCAAGATCCTCTGGAAGGAACCCGAATTCAGGGCCTGGGAATCCTATTCGGACTTGGAGGATGAACCAGGAGAGCAAGCCGCCCTGGAAGGGGCTATCACCACCCTGGCAATCGACATGCTTTCAAGAACCATGGAAGGATGGTAAATGGATAAGCCTGACGTTCTGATATTGGGAGCCGGACCGGCGGGACTCTCCGCCGGCATCTACACCGCCCGAAGCGGGCTTGCGACCGTCATCTATGAGAAGGGACTCCCCGGGGGGCTCGCCAATACCACGGATATCATTGCCAACTACCCGGGCTTTCCCGAGTACATCTCCGGCATGGAGCTCGGCGAACGCATGCGCAAGCAGGCCGAGCAGTTCGGAGCCGTGATAGTCAGCTCAGAGGTGAATCGGCTCTGGAGGGAGGGTGACGAGATCCATGCCCGGGTAGGGGAGGAAACCGTGATTGCCCGCTCGGCCATAGTGGCCACGGGCTCGGTCCCTAAGAAGCTTGGTGTCCTGGGCGAGACCGAGCTGGTGGGACGGGGTGTGTCCTACTGCGCTACCTGCGACGGGCCGCTCTATAGGAACAAACTCACTGCGGTGATTGGCGGAGGTGATTCCGCGCTTCAGGAGGCCCTGTTTCTTTCACGCTTCTCAAGCAAGGTAACTGTAATT
>JAUVJV010000292.1 GCA_030592245.1 Candidatus Eiseniibacteriota bacterium | reverse complement strand
CCATATTGCTTTGGATGCGCGTCGCCCGGACACGGTGCTGCACCTGAACACGGTTTTGAGGAGGAGAATTGAGGTGTGAGAAGGGGACAGACACCCATTTCGGTCGGCCTTAATAGGTGTCTGTCCCCTATTTTCTCTGTCCCTATTTTCTCCGCGCCCTCTTTCCTGGGAACAAGGGCGCTGTCCCTTTTTTACTTTCCCCAGAAGAAGACCAGCATGTCGTCTACGTGGGCTCTCCAATTGCCCCAGCTGTGCCCCTCGTTGAACTCGCTGTATACGAAGTTGTATTTCTTCTTCTTGAGAGCATCAGCAAGGGCCCGGTTCTCATCTGTGAGATCTCCGAACGTGCCGCAGTCAAGGTAGAAGTCGACCTTCCCTTTGGGCTCATTCAAGACCCTCTGAATGAGCTCCATGTCATTAACCCCGAACGCCCCCGACTGCGAACCGCACTTGCCGAAGATCTCGGGGTGGTTGAGCGAGATCATGGCTGAGATTGCCCCGCCCAGTGAAGCCCCCATGATTGCTCGCTTGGCCGGCTCATTGCTGATGTCATAATTCTCGCTTACAAAGGGCAGTATCTCCTCAAGCAGCACGCGCTCGTAGTCCTTGTTGAGGAAATACTCATAGTTCCGGTCGACAGGGTCGACGAATACTGCCACCACCGGCGGGATTCGTTCCTCATGAATGATGTTGTCCAGGACATTGACCATCGAGGCGAGTGTTATGTACTCCCCGCCATCCTGCACGAAGACCACGGGGTAGGTTCCCGCGAACTCGTCCTTAATAACCTGGGTTCCACCACCAGCTAGCGCGGCCTCCTCCCGAATTCTCAGGGGTCTATACCCGTAAGGCAGATAGACCTGCACCTTCCTCGCGCCCACGATTATCTCGCTGTTGAAAGTGTGCTCCTCGACCGTCCCATGGGGTATCGAGTCCACGAACTCGATCTCCGGGGAAGGTTCATAGAGCGGCATCGCAAAAGCCGAGTTATCCCCGAAGCCGCCGCGTACCGTCTGTTCATTCATCGGATCGAGCATCCAGAGGCCGTCCACATATAACTTATAATCGATGCGCGCGTCACCGGGCATTGCGAGCGTAAGATAGTAAAGATCAGTTTCCCCAAGCCGGTGCATCACGTGAGTCTTGTTATCCCAGCGGTTGATGTCGGATGGCACCGTGGCGCGCAGGGCCACAGTCCCGTGATACACGAAGGTGACCAGGCTGTCTTCGATGATGGGCAGGCCGTCCTGGTTCTCCTGGATGAAACTGGAAACAATGGCATCCATCTCAACCGGCCTTGCCGCCTCCACCCTGCTCAAGAGCTTCTGGATGGAAGGACTTGTTGCTTCGTGGGCCTCTCCCGCTGACACCGCGGAGACGGTAAGGGTCATTATCGCCAGAACCGCAACCAGACTACCGGCTGAATATGCCATCACATTCCTCCTTACAGGTTTGGACACCCCGACTTATAGCACTGCCGGTACGGGCATTCCACCCAAAACCTGTCCGGGCCGAGCGACTTGGCGCCTACCTTCCTCGCGTTTGCTTTCAACAGGTTGCACCCGACCGGGCGGTGACAGGGCCAAAACCAGCGGTCCGCGAGAGCAGGAGCGGTTCGAGAGCATGGGAATCCTTGACTTCAGGGCGATTCCGTGATAGAATGGCGGTACTGAGAGGTATTGGGACGCCGACAGCCATGCCCTGTGGGCGTTATTATTTTAGGAGATGGAATTTGAGGCTAATTGGTCTGTTAGCGCTGATTACAGCGATCGGACTGTTGTGCATCTCATCGGCAGGCTACGCCGCCTGGCATTGCGGTGATATCGAGGTCGGGGCCGAGCCCCTCGATCTCCTGATCGACCCGATCACAGGTGATCTGTTCATCGCGACCGGCGGCAGCCAGGTGGCGAGAATTGATGAAGAGAGCTACCAGCTCTCGACGATCTATCTTCTTGAGCCACCCTCCGCTCTTGCCCTCGATCCCGGCGAGAGGCTTCTCTACACGACCCATTCAGCAGCATCCATGCTGACCGTTCTCAATATCGATACCTCCGATACCAGTCTTGTGAAGGTCGGCGCCGGCCCGTCCGCGATCGCGGTGGACGCGCTGAGAGCCCGGGTCTATGTCTTGAATCAGGGTGACAGCACCATCTCCGTGATTGAGGGAGGCAGCGTCTCAGATACGCTCAAATGCGCGGGCAGCCCGATTGCGCTGGCGGTCGACCCCGCAACGGGAAGGGGATTCGCCACCATCGGCGAGTTGGATCTCTTGATGTCCTTTGATGTCTCGGCCGGTGACACGGCGTACTTTTCAACGGGGCCCGACCCGGCTGAGATCGAGATCGATGCTGAGAAGGGGGAGCTTTATGTCGCCACTCTAGGGGCAAGCGCTATCTCCGTTTTCAGGATCGAGTCGGATTCCCTCTTCAACATCGCCATAGGGGGAATGCCTGCCGCCCTGTGCGGAAATCCCGAGACCAACAAGCTCTATGTCGCGTCGTCCTCCGGCGTCACGGTCGTGAGCACCGACACATACTCAACGCAGAATATCGCCCTTCCGGTGCCCCCTCTGTCGATCGCGGTGGATCCTCTATCGGACCGGGCTTTCGCGTCGCTGCCCGGCCTGGGCCGCATCGTGGAAGTCAGCTCCGGCGGTGATACGTCGCTCGTATCGGTAGAGGGAACGCCCGGCATGCTGGCGGTCAATCCCATCACCAACAAGTGTTACGCCTGTAACGGCGCGACCTACGCCGTCAGCGTGGTGGATGGCGCGAGCTACACCGGGTTTACGCTTCCAGCGGGGGGAGGCCCGGGACTCATCCGGATCAATCATGAAACCCATGAGGTCTACTGCCCGAACTGGTTCAGCTCCGATGTCACGGTAATCGATGGCACGACCAACGCGGTCTCGAGTTTTGACGTTGCGGATGGCCCCAATACGCTGAGGATAAACCCGATCACCGACGATGTGTTTGTTGTGTGTGCCTGGGCGAATGTCCTCACGGTGAAGCGAAGCGGCCAGCCGGACACGGTGAACGCCCCCCTGGGCGGCTACTCCCGGGGGATTGCCTTCAACCACAATACCGGCAAGCTGTATGTGAGCAACCGCTTCAGCCTTGATGTAAGCGTGATCGACATGCAGACCCTCGACACCACCCTGGTAAGGACCGGGGGGTATCCCTGCAATGTCGTGACCAGCCTGGAGCATAATAGGATCTATGTCACCAACAGGACCAGCTGGTCGCTTTCCGTGATTGAAGGCGCAACTCTATCAAACACATTTGTCAGGATCGGACACAAGCCGACGGGATTGAGCCTCAACCCTGTCACTAACACGGTGTACACCGTGGAGCCCAACAGCCGGAGCATCAGCGCCGTGGATTGCGAGACACTCGAGCGGGTCAAGATACCCGTGGGGCTGCAGCCATCGGCCCTGAGCTTGAATGCGAACACCAACACCATTTTCGTGTCCAGCCGGTGGGACGGAGAGATCACGGTCATCGACGGCGCCACCCACCAGCGGACCCCCGTAAGATGCGGCGCCGGGCTCGGCCAGCCATATCCCGATACGTGGACCAACAGGGTTTTCGCGGTTAGCTGGGACGAGGCGAGCGTTTACCTGGTAGATGGTAACTTCCTCTCAACATTGACCATACCCGTCGGGGAGGAACCCCATCACGTGGGCTATGACCCCGTGCTCGAGAAGCTCTATGTGGGAAATCATGCCGGGAATTCCATAGAGGTGCTCCAGCTGAGAGAGAAGATCTCACCGAGGATAGAGGTGGGCATAGACACGCTTTCGAATGATGTCGCCTACACCGCGACACCGACCATCACGGGTTCGGCGTCATCCACCCGGAGCCCCAACAACTTCGGAGTCATGAAGGAGCTCGGGAAGATCGATACTCTCCGCGGCAGATGGAACGAGGCCACGCTGATCGGCAGCGGTCCTGATATAGACTGGAGCCTGACCACAGCGCCGTTGCCCCTGGGAACCCACCTGCTGTTTGTTGTGGCCCTCGACAGCACCGCCTGTACGCTATCGACCTCGTCATACTCAGCGCTCCAGCGCCTGAGTGACGTGACCGCATATGAATT
>JAUVJV010000072.1 GCA_030592245.1 Candidatus Eiseniibacteriota bacterium | reverse complement strand
GCACTGACATACATACGAGATTACGATGAATACACCTACCAGCACTTTCTTAATGTCTGCGTGTATTAGATAGAATTGGGTAACAGACTGGGCCTGACTAAGCCGGTGCTATGTGTGATAGGTATAGCTGCACTCTTCCACGACATCGGCAAAACCTATCTGCCTCTTGCTGTTCTCAATAAGATCGGAGAGTTGACTGATGAAGAGTGGCGGCAGATCCGACGGCACACAAAGACCGGCGTGCAGATCCTGACTCAATTTAAGAAGCTCGATAAGATAACAATGCGGGCAATGGTAGTGACATTCTGTCATCACATGAACCTAGATCGAACGGGTTATCCAGAGACATCGAGGATGATCAGCCCTGACACCGCCAGCAGAATCGTGAGAATAGCCGACGTCTATGATGCCCTCACCGGCAACAGGTCATACAGGGTGAGGCCCTTCTCACGTGATCAAGTGCTTGAGGTGATAAGAGAGAAGGCGGGCAAGGAACTTGACCCAGTCCTTTGCGCTATCTTTGAGGAAGTCGTGAGTGTGCTACCCGATCGTGTGGAGGCAAGAGAAGCTGATCAGCATGTCGGGATCGCTCCTTAGGCCACTTGCGAGTTCAAGTCTTCGTTGATACTGCAGCAAATCCTCCGAGACATTAATTTCCGCACTTAGCATGTCTTGCCGGAGAATGAGTTATGCCCTGGAGTCGCAATCGTGCCAGCAAGGGCTCGGCAGAAGTGGTCGGTCGATCACTTGCGTGAGGCGGCGTTCTAAGTGCTGGAGTGTCCTTCACTCCCTGATTTCTAATCCCTCGCGAATTGGGTTGACAGGGGAAGAGGGGGGTTGCTATATTCCATGAAAATCCATGGCCCGCTCCGGTGGGCGAGGAGGCTTCAGTCCATACAGGGTATAGTAGCCGGCGTATTTGCAATTCTTCTAGGGCTTAGCGTTCATGAGTATGCTCATGCAAGGGCCGCCAGAGCTCAGGGTGACTTCACCGCGGAGGAGCTAGGCCGCCTTACGCTCAATCCCCTTGCTCACATCGACCCCTTCGGGACGATCATCGTCCCGCTTCTCCTGCTCATAAGCTCCGGAGGGCGGGTGGGCTTCGGCTGGGCCAAACCCGTGCCCATTAATCCCTTCAATTTCAGGAGTCCCCGCAGGGGAATTATCATAGTCTCCCTGGCAGGCCCGGCCTCAAACATCGCACTGGCCATCGTGGCTGCAATCATTCTCAGATTGGCGGGTTTTGCACTCACGGGAGGGTTGGGCTCATCGCTTTTCTTCATCCTGGAGACCATCATTCTCCTTAACCTGTACCTTGCCTTCTTCAATCTCATACCCATCCCGCCGCTCGATGGCTCGGGAGTGCTGTCAGCTATCCTGCCGCCTGAGTATGCCCGCAAGTATGAGAGGATGGGGCGGTACGGCATCTTCATACTGATCGGCCTGATAGCCCTGGGTGGTATCCATCTTCTGGTCGGCGGGCCGGCGTTTTACCTGTTCAAGTTACTGACCGGACGAATCGGTTGAGGGAGTTACCATGGCGCAAAAGGTCATACTTAGCGGAATGAGGCCGACAGGCCGGCTTCATCTGGGCAACTATGTTGGCGTGCTGGCCAACTGGGTCAAGCTTCAGAACGAATACCGGTGTTTCTTCGAGGTCGCGGACTGGCATGTGCTCACGACCGGCTATGAGGATACCTCGGGCATAGGGCGCGACGGGGTCGACGTGGTCATAGACTGGCTGGCCGCGGGGATCGATCCGGAGGTGAGCGTGGTCTTTGTCCAGTCGGATGTAAAGGAGCATGCGGAGCTTCACCTGCTCTTATCGATGCTGGTTAGCGTGGCGCGGCTTCAACGGAATCCCACGATCAAGGAACAGGTGAGGGACTTAGGCCTGAGCGACCAGGTGATGTACGGCCACCTGGGATACCCGGTCTTACAGGCCGCCGACATCTTGATGTACAGGGCGCACGCCGTGCCGGTGGGGGAAGACCAGCTTCCGCACCTGGAGATAACCCGGGAGATCGCAAGGCGCTTCAATATGCTCTATGGCGAGGTGTTCCCGGTGCCGGAGCCTCTCTTGACGAAGTTCGCGAGGCTCCCGGGGCTGGACGGCAAGCGGATGAGCAAGTCGATGGGTAATGTGATTCTCCTTTCGGATTCCGAGGAGGAGATTGCCAAGAAGGTGATGACCGCGATCACCGATCCCGAGAAGATCCGCATGGGAGATCCCGGACATCCCGAGATCTGCAATATCTTCGCGTATCACACCAGGTTCAATCCGGGCGAGGTGGGCAACCTGGAGGCGCGCTGCCGGTCGGGAGAGCAGGGTTGCGTGGACTGTAAGAAGCTCTGCGCGTCCGTGCTGTCGGATCATCTTGCGCCGATTCGCCAGAAGCGCGCCGAGTATGAAGCCGACCTCGACCAGGTCAAGGTTATCCTGGAGGACGGCGCCGACAGGGCCCACGATGAGGCTACGAAGACAATCAACATGGTCAGAAGGGTAATGAAGCTCTCGCGTTAGCGGGAGACTGCAGGATAGGCAATGGACTACAAAGTCAGGCTGGAGAAGTTCGAAGGCCCCCTGGACCTGCTTCTTTATCTCATCAAGAGGCAGGAGGTCGATATCTATGACATCCCGATTTCCAAGATAACCGAGCAGTACCTGGAATACATAGAGATGCTGGAGTTCCTGAACCTGGAGCTCGCCGGTGAGTTCCTGGTGATGGCGGCTACGCTGATGCGCATAAAAGCTCGCCTGCTTCTCCCCGTCCAGGTGGATGAGGAGGAGGAAGAGATAGACCCCAGGCAGCAGCTGGTGCAGCAGCTCCTGGAGTACCAGAAATTCAAGGCGGCGGCGACAGAGCTCGACTCCATGCGCTATCAGCGCCAGCTGCTCTTCGAAAGGCCTGAGCAGGAGCCGGAGGAGGTCGAGGAGGAAGCTGAGTTCTCCTATAGCCTCTTCGATCTCATCACAGCCTTCAAGGGTGTGCTGGAGGAGGCGAGGACCCGCTACATGGATGTCCGCGCCGAGGAATCCTCCATCGAGGAGAAGATGGAGTACCTCAAGCAGAGGCTTGCGGAGAAGGAGGTCATCGCTTTTGAGGATCTCTTCGAGAGCGATACCGGAGTGGCGGGACTAATTGCGACCTTCCTGGCAATGCTCGAGCTCCTGAGGCTCAGGGTCGCAAAGGTGAAGCAATCCAAGCCCTTCGGACAGATCTGGATTCAGAAGGTAGTTAAGGAGAGAGGTGATGGAGGAACTTAAGCGGATAGTGGAGGCGCTTCTCTTCGCGTCCCCCGACCCACTGAGCGTGAGACGGATCAAGTCGGTTGTCCCGGGACTTGAAACCGACCAGGTGATAGAGACCCTGAATGAGCTCAAGATCGACTATGCAGATGATACGCGGTCATTCCAGATTGTGGAAATAGGGGGTGGCTACCAGCTCACCACCAAGGCCGATTATGCGCTCTGGGTGGGAAAGCTGGTTGAGACCCGGGGCAAGCAGCGCCTCTCGCGGGCCGCGCTTGAGACCCTGGCCATCGTTGCCTACAAGCAGCCTGCACTCCGCACGACCCTGGAGGGTATTCGCGGAGTCAATGTGGACGGGGTTCTGCGCACGCTGATGGAGCGCGATCTGGTCCGGATAGTGGGAAGGGCCGATGGACCGGGACGCCCGCTTCTATTTGGAACGACCAGGGATTTCCTGATGCAGTTCGGGCTGAGCAAGCTCGCCGACCTTCCCGGGATTGAGGAGATTGAGAAGCTGGTCGGCCCGACGTCTGAGATGCCTGCGGATGATGTTTCCGAGGGCGAAGGGGCTCCCGGGGCTGAAGAGGATCCCGGGGTGGAAGAGACCCTTGGGGTGGAAGAGCCTTCCGGGTCTGAGGAGCTTGCTGAGGTGGTAGAGGAGTCAGGGGCCGAGGAGCTTCCCCGAGACGAAGAAGATCCTGAGGTGGTAGAGGAGTCAGAGGCGGAAAAGCCTCCCGGAGACGAAGAAGATCCTGAGGCCGAAGGGGTTCCCGAAGCGGATGCCGAGCAAACTGAGACTGAATAAGTACCTTCGCGACTGCCGGCTCGGCTCAAGAAGGAAATGCGAGGAGCTTGTTCGCGAGAGCCGAGTGACCCTTAATGGGGAAGTGGTGAGTGAGGTCGGGACCCTGGTGGATACCGGGGTCGACGAGGTCAAGGTCGATGGCCGGGTGGTCAAGCCCTTTACCGAGCTGATCTATGTTATCGCCAATAAGCCCCGCGGTGTGGTGGTCACCGGAAGCGACCCGCAGGGAAGAAGTACCTTTTATGATGCGATCGAAGGGTTGCCTGAAGGTCTCTTCAGCGTGGGCAGGCTGGACATGGACTCTGAGGGGCTGCTTCTTCTGACCAATGACGGTAAACTGGGGTTCAGGCTGAGTCATCCCCGGCACGAGGTCGAGAAAGTCTACCACGTGCGCCTGGACAGGCCCGCCGGTGATGACCTGGTAGCCAGGCTCAAGGGCGGTGTCGAGATTGAGGACGGACCGGCCCGGGTCAAGGAGGCCAGGATATTGGAGGGTGGCGAGAAGCCGATTCTCGAGCTGACCCTCACCGAGGGACGAAAACGGGAGATAAGACGCATGTTGACGGCCTGCGGATTCGGAACGTGGTGGCTGAGGCGGGTGCGCCTCGGAACGGTCGAGCTTGGTGACCTTCCCTCCGGGGCCTGGAGATATCTTAAAAGGGACGAGGTAAGGGGTTTAAGAAGGCTGGTGGAAGAGGCCTATCTAAAGAAGGTAAAGGAGAACCGGGAGTGAGAAGGCCTGTGGTAACCATAGACGGCCCTGCCGGATCCGGTAAGAGCACCACTGCCAGGATGGTTGCCAGGAAGCTCGGCTACACATATCTGGATACGGGCGCCATGTACCGGGCCATGACGGTCAAGGCCCTCAAGACAGGCGTAGATCTTGATGATCCCGATGCCCTTGCGCGGCAGGCACGAGAGACCGACATGGCCATAAGGCCCGACCCGGATGGGACACGGGTGATACTGGACGGGACAGATGTGACCGATGAGATCCGTACTCCCGAGGTTACCCAGGCCTCTTCGATTGTCGCAGCGGCAGAGGGCGTAAGAAAGCGGATGGTTGAGCTCCAGCGCCAGGTAGGCGCAGGCGGTGGCATCGTTGCCGAGGGCCGTGACATGGGGTCGGTTGTCTTTAAGGATGCCGAGATCAAGATCTATCTGGACGCTTCTCTCGGCTGCAGGGCCTTAAGAAGGAAGAAGGAGCTCGAGGCGGCGGGCACTGCAGTTGATCTTGAAGAGATGGAGAAGGACATAGAATCCAGGGACATTTACGATTCCTCAAGAGAGCATAGCCCGCTCATCATTCCGGAAGGTTCCATCATTGTGGACACCACAGAGATGACCATTGAAGAACAGGTGAAGAGAGTGATTCAAGAGGTGAGGAAGAAGACCGGGGAATGACGGATGAGATTCCACTACAGGATGGCCTACATCATCTTGAACCTGATAGCGAAGCTGCTGTTCGGTCTTGTGGCCAGAGGAGGGGAGCGGGTACCCATGACGGGTGGCGTGATCATCGCGTCGAATCACATATCATACTACGATCCTCCGGTCGTGGGGTGCGGGGTACCGCGAGAGATGCACTACCTGGCCAAGGAAGAGCTTTTCAAGAACCCGGTGTTCGGGGCGGTGATCCGTTCATACAATGCCATACCGCTCAAGCGATCGGTCGGGGACATGGGCGCTTTTCGCAAGGCCGTAAGACTCATAAAGCAGGGACGGGCTGTGCTGATGTTTCCCGAGGGCACGAGAAGTCTCTCGGGAAAGTTCTTAAAGCCCAAAGCCGGGGTGGGAATGATCGGCGTTCTGACGCAGGCTCCGATAGTGCCGGTATACTTGGAGGGGACCAACAGCCTGGGTGCGGCCTTCTTGAGAAGGCGCAGACTCAGGGTATCTTGCGCCGAGCCGGTCATCCCGTCGGATTTCAAGGGAGAGACGGGGGACGAGCGGGAGCAATACCAGAAGGTAACTGACGAGGTGATGAGGAGAATTGCCAGTCTCGCGAAAGAAAACCAGGAAGCCCGCTAAGCTGTCCGGAAGAGCAAAGAGAAGTCCGGTGAGCCCGAAGCGGAGAGCCGCCGTGCCCGCAAAGGGATGCAGAAAGCAGAGTAAGGGCAACAAGAGGCTCAAGGTACGGGTGAGCAAGGGAATCGGATTCTGCTCGGGAGTCACCAGGGCCATAAAGATCGCGCTTGCGGCCGCGGGTCACGCCGATGAGGTCTTGAGCCTCGGCCCGCTGATCCACAACCCGCAGGTGGTGGAGAAACTCATCGGAGTGGGAGTTAAGCCCTTAAGGAGACTCGGCAACGGAGGCAAGACCTTGATCATAAGATCCCATGGCGCGAGTCCCCAGGTACTTGAGCGTGCGAGGAGAAGGGGATACACGGTGGTAGACGCGACGTGCCCCTTCGTGAGGAATGCCCAGAAAAACGCCTTCAAGCTCTATCGCATGGGATACGGGGTGGTTATAGTTGGAGAGAAGACTCACCCCGAGGTGAAGGGTATCCGGAACCAGGTGGGGGGTCGGGTAATTGTGGTTGAGAGTTCCGACCAAGCAAAAAGATTGAAATTTGCATCCAAAGTCGGTATTATTGCACAGACGACTATAGCGGTAGACACGTTTGCCAGCGTGGTCGCCGAGATCTCGAAGAGGGCAAGGGAGGTCCTGGTTTTTAACACGATATGTATTGAGACCGCGAAGCGCCAGGAAAGGGCTCGGGTGCTGGCTGGCAAAGTCGATGTTTTACTGGTGGTGGGCGGGCGAAACAGCGCGAACACCTCCAGGCTGGAGAGTCTCTGCCGCACGATCTGTTCCAGGACTCACCATATCGAAACTGCCAGCGAGATCGACAGCCGGTGGTTCCGCAGGGATTCCACTGTGGGCATTGTCGCGGGGGCATCTACGCCCCAGTGGCTGGTCACGGGTGTTGTAACCAATCTGCGGCAATTGTGAATGAGGCAGTTCTATAGCCCTCTGGGCTAAATCTATAGAACGGAAGGAGAAGGGGTAGGATGACAGGTAGTGAAAACATTCCGACAGAAGAGACCTCCCCGAAGGGGAAGGAATCCTATGATGAAGGGAGGAAGGCAACCCCCGCCCGCTCGCAGCTTAAGCCTGTGGTGATGGACGATGAGGACCTGGCTGACATCTCCCAGGAGCTTCTTGACATGTATGAGGAGTCGTTCAAGGAGATCCAGGAAGGTGAGATCGTCAAGGGCCGGGTAGTCAAGGTCGCCGAGAACGAAGTGCTGGTTGACATCGGGTTCAAGTCCGAAGGCATCATTCCATTGAACGAATTCGGCGAGAACCCGACGATCAGAGTCGGAGACGACATCGATGTGTATCTTGAGAAGATGGAGAACCAGGACGGCCTGGTTGTTCTCTCCAAGCAGCGCGCCGATTTTCTCCGGGTCTGGGGCACGATCAAGGATGCCTATGATGTCCAGAAGGTTGTCGAGGGCAAGCTCTTGAAGCGCATCCAGGGTGGTGCCGTGGTAGATCTCTTCGGGGTCGAAGCATTTCTGCCTGGGTCTCAGGTCGGCATCAGACATATACAGAATCTGCACGAGCTCATTGGCGAGATCATCCGGGTCAAGGTGATCAAGCTCAACAAGCGGAGAAGGAATGTCGTTGTCTCGAGGAGAATCGTGCTTGAAGAGGAGCGCGAGAAACTCAAGAAGCAAGTGCTGGCAGAACTCGAGAAGGGCCAGATACGCGAGGGCATGGTCAAGAACATCACCGATTTCGGCGCCTTTATCGATCTCGGCGGAATAGACGGCCTCCTTCACATCACCGACCTGGCCTGGGGCCGTGTCAGCCATCCATCCGAGATGGTTGCCATAGGCGACACGGTCAAGGTCATGGTCTTAGACTTCGACCTTGAGAGGGAGCGCATCTCTCTGGGGCTCAAGCAGCTCACACCGTATCCGTGGGAGGACATTGAGACGAAGTACCCGGTGGCCTCCAAGGTTCGCGGAAAGGTGGTAAGCATCACCGATTACGGGGCCTTTGTCGAGCTGGAGAAGGGTGTCGAGGGCTTGGTGCACAAGTCCGAGATGTCGTGGACCAAGCATGTTAAGCACCCGTCGAAGTTTGTCGCCATCGGTGACATGATCGAAGCGGTGGTGCTGAAGATCGACAAGGAGAACGAAAAGATATCTCTGGGCTTGAAGCAGGTTGAGCCGGATCCATGGGAGACCCTTGAGGAAAGGTATCCGGAGGGCACCAAGGTAACGGGCAAGGTCCGGAATCTCACCAATTTCGGTGCCTTCGTCGAGATCGAAGAGGGGATCGAGGGCCTGGTGCATATCTCCGACATGTC
>JAUVJV010000267.1 GCA_030592245.1 Candidatus Eiseniibacteriota bacterium | reverse complement strand
TTGCAAGACGGGTCTGCTACTCCTTGTCCTCATTGTCCTCCCGGCCTGTCTGGGCGGGTGCCTCTTCGACGGCGGGGATGACGGTGACAGCGGCTCCTATGAGATAAACGGCTATGTGCTCACCGAGAGCGGCGCTGCCATCCGGGGTGTCGAGATCAAGGCCTACTTCGATAAGGGCGACGGTCCGCCGTCGACGCCCTCCACCATCACGGTTACCGATTCGCGGGGCTACTATCGTGTCCGGTTCAATGCCTCGGTCGAGTGGTTGCGAGTGACGCCCAGCAAGGCTCTCTGCGATTTCTCTCCTCTGAATATCAGCTACAACCCGACCGGCAGGTCCATCCCCAACGAGAACTTCACCGGCTATTGTGGATCCTTCAACCAGATCGAAGGGCATGTACGCACACCGGAAGGTGGTCCTGTGCGCGGTGTCGCCGTCCTGGTGAGGGAAGCGGGGAATGTCTGGAATACCACGGTTTTCACCGACAGCGAGGGCTTCTATATCATCAGCAGCATGGTGCCCGGCCACACCTATGTGGTCAAACCCACATTCGCAGGTTACACCTTCGACCCATCCCAGAGGAACTACCCGAACCTGGCCCAGGATTTCACGGGTCAGGACTTTGCGGCCAATACGCTGCCTTGAGTAGCGGCGCCTTTGCATGAACTCTCATCGACTTGCGCCGCCTCAGCTGTCCTGAAGGAGAATCGCCTTGACAGGCTCATGCCGTTTCCTAATCATAAAGTATGAGAATCAGAGTCCGTTCGATCCTCACGATTGGTTTTGGCATCGTGGTGGGTCTTTTCGCCCTGGCAACGCTGGTCACCATCGGATCGGTCAGCCGGGTCCGCAATCTCGAAGGAAACCTCGCCCATTTCGATCACGCCAAGCATGAGGGGCACCTGACCCTCTCGGCGGTGCAGAAGGCCTTCATGCATCAGTCGCGGATGCTGATTCGCGGTGAACCCTCCGACATGGATGAGTACAACGAGGCATGCCGGGCGGCGCGCCAGCGCCTTAACCAGCTCGAGGAAGCCAGCAGATCGGTGGGCGTGACCGAGGGAGCGGAGGATATCAGGCGGACGTTTGACGAGCTGGAACGCTATTTCGGTGAAGCAGTGCTGCCCGCCCTTGGAGAATCCAGGTCCGAGGCCATTGGGTATCATAATCATCTTGCCGCGCTTACCGAGCATGCGGGTACTATCAATGAAGACCTGAACTTCATTCTCGAAGAGCGGGCGGCGGATGTTCGGGGCGAGCTTGAAAGCGTGCTGAAGCTGACCCAGGCCGCGACGGTGACCATGCTCTCGCTGTCGGTTCTTGTGGCGGTAATAGTCGCGGTAGCTCTTGTGAGATTCATAGCCCGCCCGGTGGCCGAACTGCACCGGGCCTTGAACGCGATCGGCGGCGGCACAATGAATGTGCACGTAACCGCCGGTGGCCCGAGTGAACTGGTTGACTTGGCCCACGGATTCAATGACATGGTATCCGCCCTGCAGGAGAGCCGGCGTCTCATTGCCGAACAGGAGCGCCGCGCCGCCATCGGGGAGCTGGCCGCGGGTATTGCCCATGAGCTCAATAACCCCCTGGGAGTGATCAGAGGTTACCTCAAGGTGCTGAGGAAGGAAGTGGAAGGGGAGCAGCCCAACAAGGATATCGATATCATCACCGATGAGGTCAACCAGTGCCAGCGCATCGTCCAGGGACTCCTCGAGCTGGCCCGTCCTCAGGCGCTCGAGAAGCAGCCAACCGAGCTGGTCGGCCTTGTACGTGAAGTCCTCGAGCGGTTGGATAAGGCCAGAGCAGCCGAAGGTCCCACGATAAGCTTTACCCCGGCGGCGCCCGCTATTCAAGCCACCGTCGATGGCCAGGCGATGAAACGCGTGCTTGTGAACCTCGTGAACAACGCGGGAGATGCGGCCGGTCCCGGGGGGGAGATCGATATCACCCTCGAAGAGAGCGAAGGGTTGTTCGTCATCTCGGTGAGCGATTCGGGAGCGGGCATACCAGCGGACATTCGGGATGATCTCTTCAAGCCGTTCAAGACCACTAAACCCGACGGCACGGGACTCGGGCTGGCTATCTCGGACGCCCTGGTAAGGGCCCACGGCGGGCGCATCGAGGTGGCCGACGGTGCAAAAGGAGGGGCGCTTTTCCGTGTCATAGTCCCCATTACATCTGGAGCGGGAGCGGAAACATGAGTCCATACAGAATTCTCGTAGTAGACGATAAGGAAACAATGCTGTCCCTCTTCCAGCGCATCCTCTCCGAACACCAGGTAAGCACTGCCGGTGACGGGGCGAAAGCGCTGGCCATGTTGGACGCGGAGGAGCCATTCGATGTCATCGTGAGCGATATCCGGATGCCGGGCCTGGACGGCCTTTCGCTCTTGAAGGAAGTCAAACGGGTTCAGCCCGAGACAGAAGTGATTCTGATGACCGCCTACGCGGAGGTTGGGGACGCGGTGGACGCGATGAAGGCGGGGGCAATGGACTACCTGGTGAAACCGTTCGATCCGGATGACGCTGTTGCGGTGGTCAACAAGGCCCTCGAGGTGCGTAAGCTCCGCCGGCAGGCCCGGCACCTGCGGGATGCCCTGGACAAGTCGAGCGGCTTCGGTCCCTTTATCGGTAAGAGCGAAGCGATGCGGAAGATCTATAGCATCCTCGATAAGGCTGCTGCGAGCGACGTGAACGTGCTGATAGTAGGAGAGAGCGGCACGGGAAAGGAGCTTGCGGCCCATGTGATACACCTCAAGAGTAAGAGACGGGATGGTCCGTTCTTACCGGTCAACTGTGGCGCGCTCCCCATCGAACTGGCCGAGTCCGAGTTCTTCGGTCATGTCAAAGGCTCATTCACCGGCTCGGTCAGGGACAAACCCGGCCTCTTCGAAGAGGCGGCCGGTGGCACGCTCTTTCTTGATGAGGTGAACGCGCTCCCGCCGGCGGTGCAGGTAAAGCTCAACCGCGCGATCGAAGAGCGCGAAGGCCGCAGGGTGGGGGCCACCAAATCTTACGCGATTGATGTCCGCCTGGTGGCAGCTTCGAATGTCGACCTCAAGACGGAAGTGGACGCCGGCCGGTTCCGCGAGGATCTTTACTTCCGGCTACATGTTCTGGCCGTGCACCTGCCGTCCCTGAAGAAGCGAAAGGACGATATCCCTCTTCTGATTGGTCATTTCCTCAAGGTCCTTGACACAGGACAGACCAGGGGGATGAGCCCTGAAGCTTTCAAGGCGCTGATGGACTATTCGTGGCCCGGAAACGTGCGTGAGCTTCGCAATGCCGTGGAAAGCGCGCTCGCTGTCGCCGAGGGAGATGAGATCTCGGTCGCGGACCTTCCAGCCCATATATCAGAGGTTTCGGCAGGCATGATATCGGAAGAGCATCTGACCAGGCTGACCTATCAGGAAGCCTGCGATCTGGGCAGGGACCGCATCGCCGGCCGCTACCTGGCGGCGCTCATGAAAACCCACAAAGGAAATGTCACGGCTGCCGCGGAGCGGGCCGGCATACAGCGCGAGACTCTGCACCGCCTCCTCCGGAAGCACAGCATCGACCCATCCGAATTCAGGAGCTAATAGCCGGCCACCTTATTGTCAAGACTGGCTATCCAGTTGATGAGACCGGCTGGCGGGTTGCGAGGCCGGATCCGGGGTGACGGAAATGCCCCATGTCCTCCGGGGCTTCCAGGGTGACGCGGCGCATTACATGTGACCCTGGAGGTCACACTTCTCATCAGCTGCGAGTCCGGCAGTTTTAGAACCCACTGAAAACACGCTTCTTAAGAGAAGATTATGCTGGCACGCCAGTTGCTCTTACCTATTGTTCGAGATGCTTCCAGGCTGACGGCCCACACGGGGTGGCGTCTGAAGGCCGGGAGATAAGAGCAAGAGGAGGTAGGAGCATGTGGGGTGACAAGATCGTGAGCAAGCGGTTGGTTGGTTTGGGTCTGGTGTTTCTGATGACCGCCCTGGTGAGCGCGGGAGCGCTTCCGGCTGAAGAAGAGTCAATGCCGAAAAAGGCAAGGCCCGAAGAGAGGGTGGTGGAGGATACTTATCCCCTGGAAACCTGTGTGGTGTCAGGCGGGAAACTGGGCTCGATGGGTGACCCGGTGGTTTACGTGTCTGAAGGCCGCGAGATCAGGTTCTGCTGCGCGGGCTGTGTAGCGAAGTTCGAAAAGGACCCCGAGGACTATCTAAAGAAGTTGGACGAGGCCGTAGTGGCCCGCGACCTTCCCGATTATCCGCTCGAGACCTGCCTGGTCACCGGCAAGTCGCTCAGTGGTAAGGACGTGACTCCCGTTGACTATGT
>JAUVJV010000191.1 GCA_030592245.1 Candidatus Eiseniibacteriota bacterium | reverse complement strand
GACGCTCTATCATCATGGGTATTCTCAACGTCACTCCGGATTCCTTTTGGGACGGGGGAGCACATGCCGAGACTGAGAACGCGCTGCGGCATGCCCGGGAGATGGTTGCCGACGGCGCTGACATAATCGACATCGGCGGCGAATCAACCAGGCCCGGCTCAGAGCCTGTGACCTCGGCCGAGGAGATTCAGAGAATCAAGCCGGTGGTCGAGCTGCTGATAGAGGATGCACAGGTCCCGCTCTCCATAGATACGAGGAAAGCCGATGTCGCCCGGGAGATGCTCGAAGCCGGGGGCCACATGATCAATGATGTGAGCGGCCTTAAGCATGATCCGGCCATGGCTGAGGCGGTTGCCGAGAGCGGTGCGCCGGTTGTGATCATGCACATGAGGGGAACGCCCGAGACCATGCGGACGCTCACCGACTATGACGATGTCACCGGTGACGTGAGGCGAGAACTGGCAGAACAGGTCGCCCTCGCAGAGGCGGCCGGGATCCTGTCCCGGAACATAATCGTCGATCCAGGTATCGGATTCTCAAAGACCGCCGAGCAATCGGTTGAGCTTATAGCCCGGCTGGATGAGCTTAAGGACCTGGGTAAGCCCATCCTGCTGGGCACATCGAGAAAGTCGTTCATCGGGCAAACTCTTGGGCTCGATCCTCAAGATAGACTTGAAGCTACAATAACAAGCTGTATAGTCGGAGTAAGAAATGGAGCAAACATCCTGAGGGTGCATGATGTCAGGGCTGTCTCGAGAGCCCTTAAGATGTACGAGGTGTTCGCGCGGTACGAGATGCCCGAGGAACGGAAGGTGTCTGACTGATGGAGTGGTTGAGCGGCTGGTGGATTGACATTCTGGACATCATCATCGTCACTTTCCTTTTCTTTAAACTGTTCCAGCTGATTAGAGGCACCAGAGCTGCCCAGATGTTCCTTGGGCTGATAATCATCATCGCGGCCTCTTTCATCGCCGAGTGGCTCAGGCTCGACGCGCTCAACTGGATCATTTCAAGCCTGAAAACTGTCTGGGTCGTAGCCTTTGTCATTATTTTTCAGCCCGAGCTCAGGCGGATGCTGGCGCAGCTGGGCCAGAGCAGGTTCGTCAGGTACTTCGTAAGGCCTGAACACCTGGCGGTACTCGATGAGATAACCCGAGCCGCCCGCGAACTCTCGCTCAGGAAAGTCGGAGCGCTCATCGTGATTGCCAGAGAAGCCAGCCTGCGAAACTACATCGAGACGGGTACCCGCATAAACGCGAAGGTAACCTACGAGCTGCTTACCACGATATTCACACCCCAGACACCGCTTCACGATGGTGCGTGCGTGGTGGTCCGGGAGCAGATAGTCGCCGCCGGCTGCATTCTTCCCCTTTCGGAAAATCCGATGTTGCCGGCCAATTTCGGTATGCGTCACCGTGCGGCGGCTGGCCTTACTGAAGAGACCGATGCAGTCGTGGTTGTCGTCTCGGAGGAAACCGGCGGAATATCAGTTGCCGTGCGAGGCAATCTCCGGAGAAAGCTCGACCCCGAGACCCTGCGCGAGGTGCTCGAGGAGATCCTGGCACCGCCCGTTCAGTCCTGATCAAGAAAGCCCCTCTTCACAGCGCCCCATGAAGTAGCGGCAACTGCAGATCCGCTTTCTTGAACGACTATATCCGTGGCACGCCTCGGCGCAAGGCACCATGACGGTGATTGTGCTATGGCGGAAGGTGGGTCCATGCGGATGAGAATCCCCGTGACCGTGATGCGAACCTGGCCGTCAGACTCAAGCACGCAGCCGGTATCCGAATCGATATAGAGCAGTACAGAATCCCGGGCCCCGTGTAGCCAGACGAATGAGTCACCGCTCTGGTCAGTGCGACGGCCGATCCGCATGAGCCCCGGAATGCGTATCAGGTTTCCCCCGTACCTCTCGGGGAACCGGTTTAGCTCCAGCGCCGTGACGGTGCCGGGCAATGGGGAGCCGGTCTTGCCCATAACCCGGACGCCGGCGTTTTCAATCGCAATGTCACCCAGGGTTGCCAATCCCGTCTCCGGGACGAAGCAGTTGCCGTCAGTGAGGCGGAGCCACCCCTCGATACTGACGAAGTCCCCCAGGCGGAGCCACTCCGGTTCACCATAAACCAGTATGCCGCAGCCGGCCTGCCTCACCCAGAAGAGCCTGCCTCCGGTTTCATAAGTAGATGGCTCGGCGATTACAGATCCCATGATGGTCACGTAATCGCCGAGCCTGTCGGGTCTTCCAAGTCCATCGCTATCCCTTCTGAGGTCGCAGATGTGATCGCCGCCAGAATGTCCAGTGTCGAACGCACGGAAGGTTTGGTGCTTCCAGAGGTGAGTCTGAGCGAAGGAAATCAGAGGAAGAAGGACTAGCAAGAGAGCTAGGGAAAACCCGAGCCATGACATTCCCCTTGTGAACCGATCTCTCGTGATATCTGAAGTCAAGACTTTGAATCTCGGCATCATCAAACTCCTCATAGTCTGTCCGTGACAACGGTTGATCTTGAACGGGAGCCGGCGTACCGCACTTCCCAACACAATCACCACCGAGTGGTGCCGCCGCCCTTGGTCCGCGCGGCTCCCGTTCGCCCCCCTAGGAGCCTCCGCCTGTGCATAGAGCAAGCGCGGTGCCACAGCGCAAAATCAATTGTGCTCAGGCCGGAACTAATTGCTAACACAGGGGATAGATCGTTCCGCAGGGTGATAGAGCCAGGTCTCCCTGTAAGCTCCGGTGTAACCGCTTTGAGGCGGCAGACGGCGAGGATTTGGTGTAACCCCATTGGTGCCAGTACGATACATTGGTGTCAAGTATAGCTACGCTAGTGACCGAAAAGTTACGGTTATCTCCAGCCCGAAGTGGAGATCATGGCCCGCTCCTTCGTGGTTCCTCAAGCTGGACTGAGAAAGCCAGCGCGAGGATGCCGGCCCCTATTACCGTGATGAAGAGAACCTCGTAAGATGTTCTTTCGATCACGAAGCCGCCGACCGAGGATAGGAGCAGCACCGGGGCAATGAATGTGTTCATGAAACCCAGATAGGTCGGCCTCTCGGCTTCGGGTGAGACATCCAGCATGTAGTTGGCGTATCCGAGCCTGATGCCGCTCAGGGTGAAGCCAAGGAAGAAAAACACGATCCCGAATCCAAGCATTCCCTGGAGCGATGGGTAGACATTGCTGAGGAGAGTGACCAGGGGCGAGATGACAGCGACCGCAGAGACCAGCACAATCACTATCTTGTTTCCAACTTGGTTGCTCAGGGCTCCCCAGAGGATATTGGATAGGACCATGCCGACCATCTGGATAGACAGGAAGATCCCGACCGAGCTCACCTCAAATCCCAGCCGTTCACGTGCGAAAATGATGTAGAAGGGCAGAGCCATGCCCCAGACACCCAGCATGATCCTCACAATCAGCATCCACCTGTAGCTCCTCACGTTCCTGAGCAGGAATGGACCCTTCAGGAGGAATCGCCGGAAAGGCATCCGCGTCTCCCGGGAGATGGTCTCGGGCTCAGATGTCAGGCAGAACGAAATGATCGCCACCGTTATAACTGCTGATGCAGTAAGGAATAAGATGGTGTAGTTGTCGGGGAATGACCTGGTGGCCAACACGTTCCTGACGAACAGCCCGGCCAGCACACTTGCGATTCCCCCGAAAAAGAGCCTGGCTCCGAAGAAGGTGCCGCGCCTCGTGGATGGGACGGTCTTAGCCACGATATCCATGAAAGGGATGCCGGCGACCCCGGCGGCTAGGGTATAGATGGAATAGAGGATGAAAAACAAGACAAGAAACAGGCCTGCTCGCGATCCCAACAGAAAAGCAACCATGAGAGCGATAGCCCAGATGCAGATAATGCGGACTACACCTGCCCAGATGTAGATCGGTTTCTTACGCTTCAAGTGCTGGATCAGATTGGCCACGACCAGCTGCGGCATGAGCCAGCCTGCATTTCCCATGGTCCCGGAAAGACCTATCAGGACCTTGGACGCCGTAAGCGTGCTTATGAACATGGGCAGCACCGTTGTGCCACCGATCAGGGCCTCGGCGAGGTTGAACAGCACTCCGTTGGTCACCCCTAGGAGGAATGTCCTGCTATACTTCAATTCTCCACCCGTAATGTTATAGGTATCTGATTGTTTCCACAGAGTATAGCGCATCGCGGGGATCAAGTCATCCTCCCCTTCTGCCGGTCTGGTTCCCGGGCGAGACGCAATCTGGCCAGATCCAGGTCGGGCGGTGAGAAAAGGCCCCTTCGTGGGTGCCTGAGAGGAGCCATCAATTAAGGCTGTGAGCCGGGCGAGCCGGATAGGCAAAGGCCCGTGTTTCTCGTTGCGAATACCCATAACTGATGTTAAATCAATACAATAGTCCGTCTTGGCCTGTCCTGGATTGCAGTCTGCAATCTACCGCAAACGGGGTGTTGCAGACTGCAATGATTCTCGATAGCCGGTGTCAATATGGACAAAAAAGAGCTTGACATGATATACCGGGGTTGATACAATCCCATCAACGCGCGGAAGTACATCAGGAGGATGTGATATGTTACTATCGATGGGTTGGTGGATAATCAGCTACCTCGGCTTCTTTGATGGAGAGCTCTAAGCCAATCTAAACTAGTGCTTTAAGCAATATGGAGGGTGCGAAAGCACCCTTATTGCTATTTGACACTATTTGCATTCTGCAATGGCATTCCCCGCCGACACCCACACACTGAAAGCCCTGTTTGTATAACCCATTGATTTGCGGAAGAATAGGCTGAGTTATTGCTGCGGTCTTGGCACGCACCTTGCGAACACTATGGGAGGGTACCTGTGGCATCAGTATGGAGTCGAATGCTTGAAGAATAATAGGTTTCTGATCTTCGCTTTGATGATTGGCATTGGAACGACTGTTTTGGTCGTTCCCAGTTTCGATAATGCCGTCTATGAGATAATACGATCCCCTTCCGCTCTGTTTTGGTTAGGTCTTGCCATCGCAGCAACGATTCTCCCGGTTAGAGGACTAGCTGGAGTGGGGACCCTAAACATAAGTCCGCTGCCACTGTTAACGATGTTGCTACTCCACGGTACGGGAATGGCGCTTGTTGGAGGCTGGATCGTAGGGCTTGTTGCGACCATTGCCTCTCAAACGGGGAATGTCAGAGCTGATGTGCAGAGGGCCTTGGTGAATTCCGCGAAGCACGCCTTGTGCCTGTTCTTCGCGGGTCTGGTGCTATGGGGTGCCAGCTATGGGCCCGGTGCACTCAGCACAGGCTTAGGGCGCGGAGTTTTCGTACGGCTTCTAGGTGCGCATGCGATCTACTTTATGGTTAGCACCTTGGTACTCTCTTTCGCCTTGTGGCTTCGGGATGGCAGGAGCCCATTAGAGGCATGGCGGGCTCTGTTTCGCTGGGGCGCACTTCTTTCGTGGAGCACCCCATTGGGGGCATATCTGTTTGCTCTGTTC
>JAUVJV010000090.1 GCA_030592245.1 Candidatus Eiseniibacteriota bacterium | reverse complement strand
GTTGATTTCGGGCTTGGGCCCTACGATCGCAACCTGAACGTGCTGAACATCCAGCCCGTCATCCCGATCCTCGGCGGTAAGATCATTACGCGGACCATCTTCCCCTTCGTCTGGATCCCGGACCCTTTAACCGAGAGCGGGCGCCTCTCGTCGGGCCTTTCCGATATCGTCTTCACCGCTTTCTACACACCGTCGACCGACGGAGTGATGTGGGGAGTCGGCCCGGTTCTCGAGTTCCCAACCGGGGGGTCCCTGCGGGGATCTCAGAAGTGGAGCGCGGGGATATCGGGAGTTCTGATGGCGCAGCCCGGCAACTGGACCGTTGGCCTGCTGGCCAACAATGTCTGGTCGTACGCGGGCGATTCCGAGGCCGCGTCGGTGAACAAGGGACTCATCCAGTACTTTATTGTCTACCAGCTTGGCGACGGGTGGTACGCCAACAGCGCGCCCATCATCAACGTCGACTGGGAGGCCGAATCGGGGCAGCGCTGGAAGGTGCCTTTCGGCGCCGGCGGCGGCAAGCTGATGCGGTGGGGCAAGCTGCCGGTCAACATCCAGACGCAGGCGTACTACTATGTAGCCAGCCCGGACTTCGGGCCCGACTGGCAGTGGCGGCTGCAGGTACAGTTCCTACTGCCCATGAAGCGGGGTTAAGCCCCGCCGGCGACACGTATCCTTGAGTGCCCTCCTGGCACCACTACGTCACCAGGCTGGAGAAACCTGTATCCACAATCGGCTCTCACGGCAAGGTCTCCGGCCCGCAGGGCTATGCGCCAGCTGCACCACCATCAATCCGGACCAGTCTAATCACACCATCTAAACTATGGCGCACGCCCCGGGCCGGCGATGCCGTGGAAATACCCTCTTAGACCCACTCCCCCAGAGGCAAATTCCTATGGCTTGAATGAATACCGTCCGGTCGGAAGGCGATGGCTCACCCGTCTTTAAGGGGCTTGACTTGCGCCGGGTTCAAGGGCAAAATAGTGAGTGGGACAAGGAGAGCCATGTCCAGTTATCTCTTTCTGCAGTTGCCACCCCTGTCTTTCACCGAAACCCTGGAGGTGAATATGCGCATGAACCTGAGTATTCACAGGACAGAACAAGCGCCCAGGCCGGCACTGGTCCTCATACCGCTGGCGTTCCTAATTGTCGGGCTTACTCTTGCGGGCGCAGCCCTCGGCGCCGGGGAGGCCCCGCTCTGGGGAGAACTCAAAGCTGGCCCCCATGCTGTCGGCTTCATGACTTTCGAGGAATACGACTATAGCCGGACCTTCCAGCCCAAGCGCGACTATTTCGGCGAGATCATACCCGGCGAGAAGGCCAGGCCGATTCAGGCATGCGTGTGGTATCCCGCTGTTGAGGATGCCGGCGCGACGCCGGTGCTCTTCAGTGACTATGCTTTTTCACCGCCTGAGGATCACAGTTTCTACCAGTTTCTCTCTGCGGTCCAGAACCGGGAGGTGGCCTGGTTGCACCGGATCCTCATGAACAACCAGACTGCGGTGCTCGAGGCCTTGGGCACCGACATGAATGCGGCCAGGGATGCCAAGCCCTCCGATGGAGCCTTCCCCCTGTTGATCTATGCATGTGACTTCGATCGCGGAATCGGTGAGAACGCAGTCTTGTGTGAGTATCTTGCGAGCCACGGATACGTGGTGGCCACAACCCATGCCCTGAGTGCTGTGTCGGTGCGTTCGCAGCCGAGCGCGGCGGGCCTGGAGGCGATGGTTGGTGATACGGAGTACCTGATCGGGGCTCTTCACGGCAGGGACTTAATCGAGCCCGGCAAGCTGGGTGTCATCGGATATGCCGGAGGTGGCCTCGCGGCCCTGCTGCTCCAGATGCGAAATTACAGCGTCGATGCAGTCGTTGCGCTTGAGGCCGGTTATACCGAAGAGCCCCGCGCGGAGATGGTTATGACCAACCCGTATTACGATATTGGCAGGATGACGGCCCCGCTGCTGAGCGTCTATGCGGAAGGTGCTGTGAGGGAAGCGGGAGAGGGGGAAGCGCGTGAGGCGGCAGCCGCCGCGACGGGCGAGGTTTTCAAATACGCGCGGCGTGTCATGGCAGGAATTCCCGGCGCGAGGGGCTTCGAGCTTACTACCTATGGGTTGATCTCTCCCATGGTAATGCCGCCGGTGGAGAGTGAACCGCCGGTGGAGGGTGAACCGCCAGTGGAAGATGAACCGCCGGCCGGTGCCGGGGCATATGAGACCATGTGCGGGCATGCCATCAACTTCCTGGACAATTATGTAAAAGGATCGGAGGAGGCCGGGGCCCGACTCGCAGGCTCGGATCTGACGGTGATAGAGGCCGAGGAGCGCCCTCCCACACAGGATGAGTATCTTGCGATCATCCAGGGTGGAAACATCGAGATGGCGATCGAGATTTACGAGAAGTTCACGGCGATCGATCCCGATCTGGTGCTTTTTCCCGAAGCCAACATGAACTTCGCAGGCTATGGGATGTTGCAGCGGGGCAGGACGGCCGAAGCCGTGAGCCTATTCAAGATGAATGCCGAGGCCTACCCTCAATCAGCTAACTGCTGGGACAGTCTTGCGGAAGCCTACATGGCCAGCGGCGATAGTGAGCAGGCGCTGCGGTGCGTCGAGAAGGTGCTTGAAACGCTGCCCAATGATCCCAACCTCACCGATGATCTCCGGCAGGCGCTCGAGACCAATGCCGAGCGCTACAAGGAGGAGCTGACGGGTGAAGTGGACGGTGAGAGTGAGGCCGAAGGCGAGGGTTCCGAATAGATGCGTGTCTCGATGGAACGGAGGATGCGATGAGTGACAAACCAGGTAACAGACAAGGTGATCTCACAAGACGCAGGTTCATTTCGACTTCACTCACCGGACTTGCAGCGGCGGGGCTTGCCGGTGTAAGCCCGGGGCTTGCCGCGGCCGAGGAGGGCGAAGAGAAGGCCGGGGATACCCAGGCCGCCGAAGAGGGTGAATCCAGGATGATCTACCGGACGCTGGGAAAGACCGGGATATCCATTCCCATCGTCAGCATGGGCGCAATGAACGCCGATAACCCCGAAATTGTAAAGGCCTCTTATGAGATGGGAGTCCGGCATTTCGACACGGCCTCGCTCTATGCTTTCGGGCGCAATGAGCAGATGCTGGGCAAGGTGATCAAGGAAATGGGCATCCGTGATGAGGTCGTCATTGGCACCAAGGAGCGGCTGGGTGGCCGCGAGAACATGAGCGACGAGGAGGCGGTGGGGAAGTTCATCACGCTGACCGAGGGGAGTCTCAAGCGGCTCCAGATGGACTATGTGGATATCGTGTATCTCCATGCCGTGCCCAATGCGGAGGGGCTGGACCCGGCCGCCTTCGAGGCCATGAACAAGCTTAAGAAGGATGGCAAGGCGCGCTTCTCCGGCATCTCGACCCACCAGTCTATGACGGAGATCATCACCGCAGTGACCGAGAGCGATCTCTGTGATGTGGTATTGACATCGATGAACGTGTCTCTTGCCGGTGACGCGGCACTTCACGAAGCCATAGACGCGGCGGCCAAGAAGGGGATAGGCATAGTCGCCATGAAAACCCAGGCCGGCGGCCGCCAGCTGCCCAACCAGGAATCACTCGACAAGTATGAGAGCGGCGTGGTGCAGAGCGCCATGCTCAAGTGGGTGATGCGCCACGAGAACATAACAACCTCAATCCCGGGGTACACCAGCTATCAGCATATGAAGGAAGATGTCTCGGTGGCCTTCAATCTTGAATACACCGAGGATGAGAAGCGCTTCCTGGCGGATAATGAGATGATGATGGGGCTCGGCTTCTGTCACCAGTGCAGAGAGTGCATCGCGAGCTGTCCGCACGGGGTTGCGATACCGGAGCTAATGCGCACCCATATGTATGCCGCCCAGTACTCCAACTTCCGGCAGGCCCGGGCGACGCTGGACGAGATACCGGCAGGCCGGGGTGTCGCGGCATGCAAGGGTTGTGATACGTGCTCTGCGAGGTGCGCGCATCATGTGAACATCGCTTACAGGATAGAAGACCTCAAGCTCATGTACGCGTGAGCTCTGGAGGGCCTGACACGGAGCGGATCCGTGACGGCCGGGTCTGGATAGCTAGGGTTGCTCGATCAGGGCGTGCAGCCACGCAACCAGGATATCCATATCCTCGGTGCGATAGCCTACCATCCCGACCAGTCTTCCGCCGATGGGTCCGGCGATTATCTCACCCCGGTAGGAATCGCTGGTGTGCAGATACCTGCTCTCGTCATAGGGAAGATGCTGATAACCCATGTCGGGGTCGTACTCCTCTTCGATACCTTCCCGCCAGGCCTCAAGCTTAGCCGAACGAGGATCAAGTGAAGTGAAGAGCGTGAGGCGATGGCCATCCCGCGCATAGTCGATGGTATAGACATCGGCAAGCACATCCTGGCTCAGGAAGGCCTCGGCATAGATCTTGTCTGAATATGGGACCCGGCCATTCCCGGGGAAGGCCTCGAAAGCCTCAGGCTTGGCGGTGGTTCCCTGGAGCCCGCTCTCGACGGCGGCGGCGATTGTCCGGACTTCTCCCATCCCCACATTGTCATAGGTGTAGACATTCACCAGGTAGGGGCCTTTTACATAGATCCAGTTGGTGTCGAAGGCGAAACCCTCTATTCCAATCATCACCGTGTCGGGTTCCTCGGGCCTCAGGGTGGTGTACATCCCGAAAGCCATGTCTTCAGACGAAAACGCGTAGACATCGGCGGTCACGACCGCGTTCCCCTTCTCATACTCTGCAGCACTTAGATCGGTGAAGTCATACTTGTGATACATCTCGGCAGCCCCATTGATATACTCAAACAGGGATTCACCGGCGAATACGGCAACATCGCTCTTGCGGACCCAGCTGGCTGAGCCGGCCAAGCCGGCGGAAGCGATCGATTCCGGAAGGATCTCCCCATCAGGCGTTTCTCCATGCGGAATCTCGGCCAGCGGGATCTCGGCCGGCGGGGTTTCGGCACGTGTGGTCTTGACCCGTGGGGCCTCTGTCGGAGGTTTCCTGGAGCTTCCGCAGTGCAGGAAGATACATGCCAGGAAGATTATCGATCCGATTCGGACAAAGTGCCCATTCATGTTCTCCTCCTCAGCGTGACTACCTGGCGACGAAGCCCTTAAGGATATTAAGGACTGCCTTGGTCATTTTCTCATCCTGGAGACACTTGTTGAGTACGCGGTCGATGCTGGTGAGAAGTCTCTCCAGCCCTCTCAGGCGCGCGTGGACCGCTTTGCGTTTCTCGGGATCCCCTTCCGCCAGAAGCAGCCGTACGCTGTGGAGGGCCGGGTCGAATTCCCGCTTCTTGCGTTCCTGCCCGATCAAAAAGAACATCTTGAAGGCGTCGGGCTCGGCCACATAGGAGTCCCTGCGGTCTCCCGGGGAATGCACGCGCTGTATGACGCCCCAGTGCCGGAGCTCCTTAAGGCACATGCTCGCATTGCCGCGGCTCATCTTAAGCGAGTCGGCAATGGTGTCCAGGTCGGCAGGTTCCTCTGACGTGATGAGAAAGGCGTGGATTCTCGCCATGGAGCGGTTGATGCCCCAGAGGACTCCCATCGAACCCCAGGTTTCGATGAACTGCTCATATTGCTTATCCACCATCGTTTGCTCCATTCAAAATACACTGAAATTATATGCCGGACTGCCCAGGCCGGTCAACATACAACCGCGGCGGCCTGACCTAACCCGGGTCCGGGCATTACGTTCTGCTATACCGGCGTCCAGAGCCGCAAACAGGTAAGCCCGTCACGGGAACCGTGCAAGAGAAAAGAAAGAGGGGACGCCCGAAGGCGCCCCCTCTCTTTGTAACAGGATGAGACCGGCTGACTATTTGATTCCGGCCATCTCCTCAAGCATTGCTGTCGTAACCGACTTGGGCCTCTCGATGGGATAGCCGAGGGCGCGGTCCCAGATGATGTTCGAGCAGACGCCCATCGCACGGCCGATTCCGAAGAGAACAGTGTAGAAGTCATATTCTTTCAGGCCGTAGTACCACTGAATAACGCCTGACTGAGCATCGACATTGGGCCAGGGGTTCTTGGCCTTGCCCTGCTCCTCCAGGATCGGCGGGACGACATTGTAGAGCCCGTCGACGAACTTGAAGATCGGATCGTCCGGCAGGTGCTTCTGGCAGAACTCACGCTGCGCCTGATACCTTGGATCTGTCTTCCTCAAGACTGCATGACCGAAGCCCGGAATGACCTGGCCAGAATTCAGCGTATCCCACACGAACTTCTTCATCTCTTCTTCGTTGGGGATCTTGCCGCCCATCTTGTCCATCACGCCCTGGATCCAGCGCAGCACTTCCTGGTTGGCCAGCCCGTGCAGGGGACCTGCCAGGCCGTTGAGCAACCCGGAGATGGAGTAGTAGATATCGGAAAGCGCGCTGGCAATCAGATGGCCGGCGTGGGCGCTGACGTTTCCGCTCTCATGGTCGCTGTGCAGGATGAAGTAGAGACGCGCAACATCGTCGTAAGGTTTGCCGATGCCCATCATGTGGGCGAAGTTGCCGCCCATGTCGAGGTTGGGATCAGGATCGATGATGTTGCCGTCCTTGTACTTCCACCGGTAGATGAAGGCAGCGATCTGGGGAAGCCTGGCAAGCAGGTTCAGGCTGTCTTCCAGCGTTGATTCCCAGTAATCCATCTTGCTGGTGCCGGCATTGTAAGCCTTGACGAACTCAGACTCTCTCTGCATCGAAAGGACCGCCGTAGAGAACATCGCCATTGGATGCGAGTCCTTGGGCATGGCCTTCAAGATGTCAAAAACGTATCCAGGTGTTTTTGCGCGCTTTTTGAAGTCGGCGACCATCTCGAGCGCTTCATCCTTAGTGGGCATGTCGCCCGTAAGGAGGAGCCAGAGGAACCCCTCAACATAGGGCATGCCGCCATCGTCCACCTTGGGCAGAGCCGCCATGGTCTCGGGTATGGTATGGCCGCGGAAGCGAATCCCTTCCATGGGATCAAGATAAGAAATGTCTGTGACCAGACACTTCACGCCTCTCACGCCACCGATTGCCTGAGCGATGGTGACATCAGAGATCTTCTTGTCTCCATGCTCCTTGAGCAACTTGGTAGTGCGCGGCCGCCAACCGTCAATCTTCTCCTTCAACTTCTCCTTCAACTTCGACATGGCACCTCCTCACCTCTCCGGTTTCAACCGTTACCCCGAATCCTATCCCGGGCTCTCCCAGTGGGCCCGAAGTTAAGGATAGAATACACAAAATAAACCTCCCATGTTTGTCATATTTGAGCCCGAAAGTCAAGGAGATTTGTCTTCCAGGTAAAGGCCGGTGGGTGGATATGGGTATGCAATCTAGTCTTGACCCTCTATAGCTCCAGTGAAGTCTTAGATGAATCCAAAAAGCGCAAGTATAAAAAAGTTCTTGACAGGATTTCCCATCTAGCGCAAAGTCTGCGCGGGTGAGGTGAGGTGAAGTGTTTCGGCTCATCTGCCTGTTATCACCCTGGGGGTGATCGCAGGTCACAGGCGGGAGAGATTCCATATTGGAAGGCTCCTTTAAGTCTGACCAGAAGGCACTTGTAAGTATCGATCCCATCCAGGGGTCGATTTGCCCATGTCAGGGCAACTTAAACCCAGACAATCCAGCCTTTGAACACCAGTCTGTCCATTTGTCAAAAGGAGGTAGGTCATGAGAAGTGTCACCATTAAGACCCTG
>JAUVJV010000456.1 GCA_030592245.1 Candidatus Eiseniibacteriota bacterium | reverse complement strand
CAGGACTGGATAGTGAGATACGCACTGCTCGCGGCCGACGGAGTGAGCGAGGTGGCCTCTGTGGGCGGGTTCGTCCGGGAGTACCAGATCGACGTGGATCCGGATGCCATGCGCGCCGGCAATGTGAAGCTCGAAGAGATCTTCACCGCGGTCAAGATGGCCAATGTGGATGTCGGCGCCCGGACGATCGAGGTAAACAGAGTCGAGTACATTATCCGGGGCGTCGGCTTCCTGAAGGGCCTCGGCGATCTTGAGAATACGGTCATCAAGGTAAACGATAATGTCCCAATATATGTGAAGAATGTCGCCACGGTCTCGCTTGGGCCTGCCCTCAGGCGCGGCGCGCTGGATAATGAGGGAGCCGAAGCTGTCGGTGGCGTGGTCGTGGTCCGGTATGGGGAGAATCCCCTGGCCGCGATCAAGAATGTGAAGCAGAAGATCGAGGAAATTTCCCCGGGGTTGCCAATGAAAATCCTCGAGGAAGGCACCGAAAGCCAGGTCACGATTGTCCCATTCTACGATCGTACGGGACTCATCAATGAGACCCTGGGAACCCTGAAGTCGGCGCTCACCGGAGAGATCCTCGTCACCATAATCGTCGTGCTTCTGATGGTAATGCACCTCAGAAGTTCGATGCTGATATCCGGTCTCCTGCCGCTGGCGGTCCTGATGTGCTTCAGCGCCATGAAGGTATTCGGAGTGGACGCCAATATAGTCGCGCTTTCCGGTATCGCAATCGCCATAGGCACGATGGTAGACATGGGGATAGTAGTGTGTGAGAACATACTGAAACACCTTCAGGAGGCCGGTCCCGGTGAGGACCGGCTGGAGATAGTCTTGCGCGCCACCAAGGAAGTGGGCTCGGCGGTTGTGACCGCGGTGAGCACCACGGTGGTGAGTTTCCTGCCCGTCTTCACCATGGTGGCCGCGGAGGGCAAGCTCTTCAAGCCCCTGGCCTGGACCAAGACCTTCGCCCTGGCAGCTTCAGTGATCGTGGCCCTTGCGGTGATTCCACCGCTTGCACATCTGCTCTTTACCAACAGGAAGATCAGGAGCCAGATGGCCCGCTTCGTACTTTACGGATTGGTGGGCCTCACCGGAGTGGTGGTGATCGTGGGATGGCTTGTGAGGCACCTGGCTACCAATGGCCCGACCGCAAGTTTCGCGTGGTGGCTCCTCGGTCTTGCACTGATGGGCGTGAGTGGATACCATCTGGCCTCGGGGCTCGTCCCCGTGCGGTGGCGGCGGCTGACTCCGAAGGTCACCAACACACTTGCTGCCTTGATCGTCGCAGCTTTCCTCACCAGGCACTGGATGCCTCTCGGCCCTGAGAAGGGGTCGTTCTTAAACTTCATCTTCGTGGCCTTGCTGATAGGGGGGCTGCTCTTTCTCATTATGCTCTTCCTGCGTTTCTATGGATCGATGCTCATGTGGTGCCTGAGGCACAAGGTGGCTTTTCTTGTGATTCCCCTGGTGCTGACCTTCATGGGCGCGATGGTATGGCTGGGTTTCGATGCCTTCTTCGGCTGGCTCCCTCGAGTGGTGAAAACCTCCTGGCCGACTTCGGCGGTCGCCCACACGTTCCCGGGTCTTGGCAAGGAGTTCATGCCTCCGCTGGATGAGGGATCCTACCTGTTCATGCCCACAACCATGCCTCATGCCTCGATCGGTGAGGCCATGGATGTCTTGAGTAAGCAGGACATGGCCATAAAGCAGATCCCTGAGGTGGAGTCCGTCGTCGGGAAGCTTGGCAGGGCGGACACGCCGCTCGACCCGGCGCCCGTTTCAATGATCGAGACCGTGATCAACTACTACCCGGAGTACCTGGTGGAGGCCGATGGCCGCAGGCTCACCTTCCGCTTTGATTCCCGTGAGGACGATTATGTCCGGGACCAGGCCGGAATGCAGGTCCTGGCGCCGGATGGAGAGCCATATATTACCCGCGGGTATTTCGAGCGTGATGAGCGCGGCAGGTTGATTCCGGACGGGAATGGCAGGCCCTTCCGGCTCTGGCGTCCGCCGCTTGATCCTCTTCTTAACCCGGACAGGCAGGCCTGGGGCGGCATTCATGAGCCGGATGATATCTGGCAGGAGATCCTCGAAGCCGCGAAGATACCGGGTACGACCTCCGCTCCGAGGCTTCAGCCCATAGCGGCGCGGATAGTGATGCTTCAGAGCGGCATGCGCGCGCCCATGGGTGTCAAGATCAAGGGGCCGGACCTGGAAACGATCGAGCAAGTCGGTCTTAAGATTGAGGGTCTGCTCAAGGAAGTCCCCTCCGTGGAGCCTTCGATGGTCATAGCCGACCGCATCGTGGGCAAACCCTATATAGAGATAGACATAGACCGGCACGCGATCGCCCGGTACGGCATCCACCTCAGGAAGGTCCAGGATGTTATCGAGGTGGCACTCGGCGGTAAGCGCATCACCACCACGGTGGAGGGACGCGAGCGGTACCCCGTGCGGGTCCGCTATATGCGGGAGCTGCGTGACCAGATTGAGTCTCTGGGAAGAATCCTCGTGCCCTCGCCGGATGGAGCCCAGATCCCGCTGGAGCAACTGGCGGAGCTGAGATACCT
>JAUVJV010000405.1 GCA_030592245.1 Candidatus Eiseniibacteriota bacterium | reverse complement strand
CCTGCTGCGGTATCCTGTGGCCTTTGGGGATGCGGCCTGGCAGCGACAGGACCAGCGGTGCGCGGAGGAGCTCGTCGAAGAGGGTGTGGCCGTGCTCAAAACCTCCGTGTTCGAAAAATTCCTCACCGTGGTCGCTTAAAAACACAATCAGGGTATTGCCGGTAAGGCTGCGCGCGTCGATGCCATCGAGAAGGGTCCCGATAGCCTCGTCTGTGAAAGCGAGCTCCCCATCATAGAGAGCTTCAATGTGGTTCTTGTCCTTCTGCTTGAGGTCCACCACCTGCTTGAATCCGTGCAGCCGGGCGCGCGGAAGCCACTTAGGATTATAGGGCGTCCTTATCCTTCCAGAATAGCCGGGGTCGAAAAGGCTGTCATAGGGTGCCGGCGGTGAGTAAGGGAGATGAGGGTCGAAGTAGTGGACGAACATGAAGAAAGGTCCGGCGGAGTTTCCGTCAATCCACTCGAGGGCATCATCCGTAGTACCATCGGCAACCCTGCCTTCAGGCGGGGTCATGTAATAGAAATCGAATCCCCGGTCCATCCGGAAGTTACCCTTGAGATATGGCGCGTTTATGATGGCCCCCGTGGCATAGCCGTTCTCCCTGAGCAGGGATGCCAGCGTGGGAAAACCGCCTCTCATGGCGGTTCGGGCCCCTGTGGCTCCATGCTGAGCAGGATAGAGCGAGGTGAAGATCGTGGCGAAAGATGGCAGGGTCCATGGGCACGGGCTCATCACGTTCTCGAAGAGGGCTCCTCCTTCGGCCAAACGGTCGACGTTGGGAGAGGTGTTGCGTTCATAGCCGTAACAGCCCAGGTGGTCCGGCCTCAACGTATCCACTCCGATCAAGACCAGGTTCATGTGAGGTGCTTCCTTCCCGCACGTGATGGTGAGGCAGGCCAGTAGGCAGGCCAGGAGGATGGTCCGGAGCTTGAGCATGAGATGCGCCCGCTGGGCCGGGTGCACCGGCTGGGCCGGACGGGCTGGACGGGCTGGATGGGCCGGATGGGCCGGGTGCATCGGATGCACCGGATGGGTCGGATGCGCGCCCGCCGGCGGCTTCCGGGCATATATACTTGCTATCATCCTTGTCTTTGACCTCCGGCGCGCGCTTTCTGCCGATACTCGTGTCCTGCTATCGCCATCAAAAGATTATACAGTGTTTTCGGGCTTGACACCACCGGGAGTCTTGGGGTAGTCTTCTCATCGGACCTCGACAAGGGAAGGGAGGTGATGGGGGAGGAAACGAGGTTCACCTACAGAAGAATATTCCGGTTAGCAAAGCTTGTGAGGGGAGGATGTGGAAATGCGGTGTGCTTTGCATTTTTGTATGCTTACCCTCCTTATTGCCTCCACTGTTACACCTGTTACACCCCAGGTTTCACACGCATGTCTGATATTGAATGAGGCTCTGCCGGCTCCCGGTAGCGATTGGGACGGTGATCAAGAGAGCAGTTCGAAGATGGACGAATGGGTCGAGGTCATAAACGGCAGCGGCTCGAGTTGTGATCTTTCCGGCTTCCTGCTGCTCAGTGGTGACGGGCGGCAGCCGGTATACGGTTTCTCCGGCACCCTCGCTCCCGGCGACATCATTGCAGTCTACGGGAGCGATGCCCTGGCGTGGGAAAGCGAGAATGGGCATTCGGCCGTCGGCTTGAGTCTCAACAATGGCGGCGATGTCGTCTGGCTGGTGAACACATCATCAGGGGATACCCTGATGGTGGACTCACTCAGGTACTCATCGTCAGAGGTGGGCCACGATGTGTCGATCTCGCGCCAGCCGGACGGGACCGGGCCGTGGACCCTTGCCGACCACTTCCAGCCGATGGGGGGCGCGGATACCGATCCGACTCCGGGGGCCTCGAACTTGTCGGATCCACCGCCCCATGTCTTCGCGGTGACCAGGGATCCGCTCTATCCGACATCGACCGACAGTATGCGGATGATTGTCGATGCCGGCGATGCCACGGGTATTACCCGGTCCCTGTTGGCCTATGTCATCAACCTGGAAGATGGGGAAGAGCCTGAGATGGACCTGGTTTCGGGTTCCGCCGACCTGGGGACCTGGACCTACACCATCCTGCCGTGCGCGGCCGGGGACACGGTATGTTACAAGGTGTCCGTCTTCGATCCCGCGGCATCGACTCTCCTGCCCTGGATGGGCTACCGTGTGAGGGATGCCAGCGTGGAGGTTCGCATCAACGAGATACTTGCGGATCCTCCGGCGGATGCCGCGGGTGATGCCAACGGAGACGGGGAGCGCGACGCCGCCGACGATGAGTTCGTGGAGATCGTGAACTGCGGCATCGTGCCGGTTGACATGTCGGGCTGGCGGTTGAGTGACGGGACATCCGTGCGCCACGTCTTTCCCGAAAGCGGGTTCATTGTTGCGCCGGGTGAGTTCGTGACCGTCTTCGGTGGGGGCACCCCCACGGGTTTCCCGGGGAAGGTAGAGACGGCAACTTCCGGGGGGCTTGGCCTGGCAAACACCGGGGATGTCATATCGCTCGGCGATGCCGAAGGCTCGCTGGTGGACATCCACTCCTATGGAAGCGAGGGAGGGGATGATGAGTCCCTGATAAGGTATCCGGACTGCTCAGATGCCTGGACAAGTTGCTCCGAGGCCGGGCTGGATAAGGCCTTCACTCCGCAGGCGCCCAACGACGGTGAAAGTGCTGTCTCGAGTTCAACCTGGGGCAGCATAAAGTCGGTTTTCAAGTAGGGCGCCGCAGCCGGGTATACTGCATGCCGCGGCCGGGCATGCGGTGTACCCCGGCAAGGTATGGATTGGGGCGGTCCTCGCGACCGCCCCTTTTCATTTCTTTCCACTCAGGCGACGTCTCTATAGAACCAGCCAGGCCTCCTATATCCATCCCGCAACCGGCGAGCCGGCCCTTTTCGCTTGAGCTCGCGCCTGAGCGGGGTATCATTGATCGGAAGCAGGGCCGGGACGACCATCT
>JAUVJV010000067.1 GCA_030592245.1 Candidatus Eiseniibacteriota bacterium | reverse complement strand
GAGATCGGCATTGTAGTATTACACCGCCCACAATAACAGGTTGGTTCCAAGCTGAACCCTGTCGGAGATGCCGAAGTCCATGGGCGTGATGCCTATGGCGAACTCGCCTTTGTACAGGGTGTAGCCGGTCTTAGTGAAGGCATTATCCGTGATGGGCCGGCCATCGAAGCCCTCATGACCCAGGCATTCTCCGGCCGCGATGACGGTCAGAAGGATGGCCAGCGCGAATGTTCTCATCGGATGCATCTTCCAGCTCAGGGGGTGTGTAATCCAGGGCATAATAGCGCAAATACCCCCGATGACGTCACCGGGAACTGCGGAGAAGCAGCGTTCAAGAGACTCTATTGATTTACATCTCAGTTGTAAGTAGCCGAGAACCGGACTCCGAAGCTTGGTCCGGACCAGTTTTGACTTATGTCCGGATCGCTGACCGAGTGGTATCCGAAACCTCCGGCGACGCCCAGGCCCCATTTATCACTGACCCACCATTCCTTGCCCGCGGTGAAATCGAATGCGGGGCCATAATCGGAATCTGCGCTGACATTCTCATATGTCAGGGTCAATTTTGCCACACAGATCGATCCCGACACATAACGGAGATAGGGCACCGCCACCGGTGGCGGTGGCGGCGCCCCTGATTGAAGGGCAAGGAGCCCTGGCGTAGGGGGCGCCAGAACTCCCTGATGGCTGATGATCCTACTTAGTTAGAATCATCTTGCGGGTCTCGGTAAATCCTGTGCCCTTCAATGTGTAGAAGTAAGCACCAGGAGCAAGCTGGACGCTGTCGAAGCCGATCTCGTAAACGCCAGACAGTATGTCCCGGTCAACCAGCGTGGCAACTTCCTGACCCTGAACATTGTACACCTTGAGAGAGACGTGTCCGCTTCTGGGAACGGAGTATCTGACCCTCGTGGTGAAGCTGAACGGGTTAGGATAGTTCTGGCCCAGGAGGGTCCTGGTCGCGGGCTCGAGTTCGAGGATCTCCTCGACACCCACGAAGTACTCCTCGGCGCGAGGATCGAAGTTAGTCCACTTGTACAGCCAGGTCTCATCCAGGTTCAGCGTGCAAGGGAAAGCACCCCTGTAGTTGACCACGTCAAAGAACGGATCCTGGAGCTTCGGATAGGTGAAGTCGGTTCCGTTGGTGATCAGCGGGGAGTCGCACTGCGGACGAGGGTCCGGATTGTTCAGATTGCTCATGTCCTGGAGCTTGATGTAGCTCGGCATGCTCGTGGTTCCGGCGCCGCCGTTCGAGTCCTGGTTGCCGTAGCCTGCGATGTTCATCCACGCGAGCACTCCAGGCGGAAGGGGATCGGCAGCAGGCCACGCGCTCTCGTGGTGGATGTGGCTCGATCCCGGGGGAATCCTGCTCGCCTGGATATTAGTCTGCTTGAGCTGCAGGGTGTCGATGTTGCACCACAGATGTGTGGAATCGTTACGAATGCTCATGCCCCAAGGATAACCCATGATACAGGAATTGTAGATCGAGGTCATGGTGTTACGGCGAAGCACGGCGCCATACTGGTAGTTGGTTCCGATGGTGTTACCGACATGAGCGTCGGTAAGCTCGGGACCGACCAGTGTGACATTACAGAAGACCGGCCTGGTGGTTGGCTTGGTCTCGTAAGGCGAGTCGCCCTCGTTGTCGGACTCGAAGCCATTACTCTGTCCCGTAGGATCGAACACTTCGACGTCTCTCAAGCCGAAGGCATACTGCACCTTACCTGAATAACCGAAATCGGTATCGAACTCGTCGTCGGTTCCACCGAACGCCACCAGGTACTTGGCATTGACGGTCCCACCGAACCATTCGAAGGAGTCGTCAAATGAGTAACTCACCTGGATGTGGTCGATCTGGGTCCCGTCGCCGACGCCGCCCATGGTAAGACCGTTGACCTCGTTGTTGAGCTGGAACCTGTAGCCGGGGAACTCGATCCTCACATATCTGAAGATACCGCTATTGTCGTGAGGCAGGTTTCCTCCGTAGGTTCCGGAAATGATCCCGCCCTCGATCAGAGGGTTGCTCTGGTTCACGGGGGCTTCACCGAGGATTATCACACCGCCCCAGTCGCCGGGCTCGCGCATGCAGGCAGGCTTCATGCTGGTAAACACGATCGGGGCTTCCTGGGTACCGGTAGCCAGGATCCTGGCTCCCCTGGTGATGATCAGCGTGGCAGCCGTATCACCACGGACCACGGTACCCGCGGGAATGGTCAGCGTGTAGGTGGAATCCACATAGTAGAGCCCCGTCAGGTAGTACAGGCTATCCGGCGAAAGCACCCTGTCGGCCTGCCTGTGGTAATCGGTCCGGCCTGAACCAAGCCCCGGGCCAAGCACGACGCCGCAGAGGTCCGGGGTATCAGCGGCGCCCTGCGGGTCGAAGTTGGTCCAGCCATAGGTCCACTGCTTGTTCAGTGGCAGGGTAGGATCGAAGGCGCCACGGTAGGTCGTGGGCGTGAAGTGCCCATGCTGGAGCTTCGGGTGCGTGAAGTCTGTACCATTGGTCACCAGCGGCGATGTCAGCCTGGGCCTCGGGTCCGGATCCTGGAGATCATGCATGTTCTGAAGCTGGATATAGCTCGGCATGCTCGTGGTCCCGGCAGCGCCGTCGGAGTCCTCGTTACCGTAGGCTGCGGTGTTCACCCATGCCAGCACTCCGGGCGGAATGGGGTCGGCAGCAGGCCAGGCGCTCTCGTGATGGATGTGGCCCGATCCCGGCGGAATCCTGCTTGCCTGCAGGTTGGTCTGCTTGATCTGCAGAGTGTCAATGCTGCACCACAGATGGGTGGAATCGTTACGGATGCTCATGCTCCAGGGGTAACCCATGATGCAGGAGTTGTAAATCGAGGTCATGGTGTTACGGCGAAGCACGGCGCCGTACTGATAGTTGGTTCCCAGCGTGTTGCCGACCAGGGAATCCACTGCCTCGGGACCGACCAGGGTGATGTTCGAGAAGACCGGCCTGGTCGTGGGCTTGGCCTCGTAAGGCGAATCGCCTTCGTTGTCGGACTCGAAACCGTTGCTTTGTCCCGTAGGATCAAACACCGAAGCGTCCCTCAAACCGAAGCCGAACTGCACCCTGCCTGAGTAACCGAAATCGGTATCGAACTCGTCGTCGGTTCCGCCGAGGGCCACCAGGTACTTGGCATTGACGGTCCCGCCGAACCATTCGAAGGAGTCGTCGAACGAGTAACTGACCTGCACGTGGTGAAGCTCCGTGCCGTCGCCGACGCCGCCCATGGTAAGGCCGTTGACCTCGTTATTGAGCTGGAACCTATAGCCGGGCCACTCGATCCTCACGTACTTGAAGATACCGCTGTTGTCATGAGGCTGGTTGCCGCCATAGGTCCCGGAAATGATCCCGCCCTCGATAAGAGGGTTGCTCTGGTTCACGGGGGCTTCACCGAGGATTATCACGCCTCCCCAGTCACCGGGGGCACGCTGGCCCTCGGGTTTGAGGCTGGTGAAGACGACCGGCCTGTACTGGCTGCCCATCGCGTAGATGTCGGCTCCCCTGGTGATGATAAGGGTCGCGGCGGTGTCACCCTTGATCACGGTACCCTGGGGAATGGTCAGGGTGTAGGTGGAGTCCACATAGTAGAGTCCGGTCAGAATATAAGTCGTGTCGGCCGAGAGCACGCGGTCGGACATGCGGTGGTAGTCGGTCCTTCCGGAGCCGAGTCCGGGACCGAGAACCACGCTGGGCCTTGCCTGCGCCGCGACACCCCAGGCTGTCAGAAGAACAAGCAAAAGCAGTGAGATTCTCTTCATTACTGGTTTCCTCCTTCTATGCATATGACTACCGTCCTTTGACTTTATCTCGCCTCTAAGGAGTCACACAGTCATGGTTATAGTGGGTGGCGAATTCGCCGAAGTCGACCAGGTTCACTGTCCCGTCACAGTTGAAATCTGAACAGGGATCCGTCCCGTTGTAGTTAGTCGCAAAATTGCCGAAGTCGACCAGGTTGACCACACAGTCCGAAGTGTTATCCGGACTGGCAATCCTCATCCAGTTGCTGGGGCCGAGCACAATGTCGTCCACGGTTGCGTAGAACTTCATGCCGCCGCAGCCGCCGATCTTCTTGAACTCTGCCGTGACCGTTCCCGCCGCGTCTGTCGGACCTACCAGCTTGGTATCTTCCAGCTGGTACGGTGCGGGTTCGCCATCCGGGCAATAGCAGAGATCGTCATCGGTATAGGCCCAGACGATCGCATCCTTGCCCGGGAGCGGCGTGCCGTAGCAGTCCCTGAGCGTGACTGAAACCGTTATCACGTCCATATCACCGTTTGGACAGAAAGCGGCGCCCGGTATGACGGCGCAAGAGCCGCTACCTGTCGCCACGACAGTGGATGTTCCCATGCACGGCAAGCCGGCGAGCGCCATGCCGGCCAGCAGCGTCGCCAGGACAATCGCTGTGCTGGCAGTCAACACCATCTTGGACATTGTCATCCCTCCTGCGTTGAGCTATTCGGTTAGAGTCTATTATGCTCGCGGGCCTGGCTGACTTGCGGTCAGGTGTTCCGTAAACAGGTCCGGCGCACATTACTCCGGGGCAGATTCAATGAGGCAGATTCAGTGGGGCAGATTATCAGGTTCCGGCTGCCTCACCTCCTTTCAGAAGTCTCTTCCTTGAAACGCCCAGTGCTGCCAAGTGATCCTCGCTGCTGATTGATCATCACATCCTGTATGAAAGCCCGAGAGAGTACTCCGCGTACCTCACCACAGTCCTGTATGAATCACCATTGCGATAGGTGTGAACCTCGTCATTGGATAGGAGATCCTTGGCGGTGAACCGGAACCGCAGCCCGCCCATCAGGTCCTGGCCTATGGCCATATCCAGGACGTCACGCGCCTCCTCAAAGATGTCCTGGGAGGCTATCCTGTCGAGGTCCCCATTGATATCGTATCTCGTGTTACCCACGGCCCAGATATGCCTGCCGATCTTGTTGTAGAGGATTGAGAACGAGCTGCCCAGTGAGGGTTCCTCCCATGCCAGCGTCACGTTGAACATCCACGGGGACTGGCCCTGGAGCTCCCTCGTCGCCACGATCACGGGTTTGTCGGGCGAGGCGTTCGGCGGTTTTACCAGGAACTCGACCTCTGACTTCACTTGGGTGTAGTTGGCTGTGATATTGAAGCTGCCGCCGCTGGATCCGAGTATGCCGTACAGGCAGTTCCACGGCAGAGGGAAGGCATACCATCCGGATTCATAGGAATAGTCGAAGGATTTCCTGAGTTCGAGCTCCCAGCCATAGTTCCTGCCGGAGGGAGAGTTAAACCAGGTTTTCACCGCCCTCTCCGGACTGGTCAGGAGTTTGACCTCTATGGGGTCATCGAGCTCCTTGTAGAAGTAGCTTGCCGCGAGCACCTGGCCCGCCTTCGGGAAGAACTCCACCCTCACATCGTAGTTGTGTATGAGCGCGCGATTCAGGTCGGGTTCGCCGATGACGTTCTGCTGCTCGTGGAAGTCATAGTAGAGCACCCTGGCCAGCTCACGAAACTCCGGGCGGTTTACTGAACGGCCATATGCAAGCCGCAGGTTACTCCGGTCACCGATCATGTAAGTCAGGTTGGCGGAAGGCAGCAGGTCGGTATTCTGCAAGCGCGTCTGAAACTGTCCTGACACCTGGCCGGTATTCCCGCCTACCTTCTGCTCAGAGTCCTCAATCCGGGCGCCGCCCGCCAGCCGGAAACGCTCGCTCGAGATGTCGATGGGCAAGTCGAGCATCAGGTATGCGGCATTAACATCCTGCTCCGCGTCATAAACGCCGGAGAAGGGTCCGTACTCCTTGAAGCGGAGCTTGCCCTGTCCGTAGTTCTCAGGATCGAAAATCGCTTCCAGGGGAAGCTTGGTGTATTCCCACGCTCCAAAAGGATCGCTGAAGAAAGCAGCGACGCGGTAGTCACGCGCCCGGTGATTGGAGGAAACCCCGGCCTTCATCTTGCCGATGCGCAGCGGGACAGATATGTCTGCGTCGAGGCCATTGGTCCTCTCATTGAGATCTCTCCAGATCCGGTAGTTGTCATTCATGCCGTAGATGTCGTTACCTTGGTGATCCGTGCCCTGGTACTGGTATTCTGCGAGCTTGGCGTCGGGCATCTTGGATTCGGTTACCGAAGTGTACGCTTTCCAGCCGAGATCAATGCCCCCCCAGACCTAGAAGTTATGATCACCCGCCAACTTGCCAACAAAAAGACCGCGTTCTTCCCACTCGATGGACTGTCGCTGCTTTGGCGTCCAGTGCATATCCATTCCTTCTGACTGGACCACTCTCTCTTCCGCAACCGGGTTGAAAGTGCCCTCGAGGCTCACCTTGTGAAGGCTTGAGGGCTTGAAGCTTGCCTTAAGCAGGCCGCCCCATAACACATTGAAGCGGTAGCGCGTACCCTCGAAGCTGTTCTCGGGCTGGTGAGAATCGTACCTCACGTCGTTGATCTCAAGATCACTCTTATAGGAAAGTGAAGCCAGAAGACCAATGTCCCGGCCTGCCAGTGTGTAACTATCTCCGTAGGAAATGTTGACCGAGCCATTCCAGATCGCATTCCGGGGCCTGGTGACCCAGTTATTGGGGAGAGCTCTGGCGACGGCGTCCAGATCACCATTCCTGACTCCGATATCAGGTAGGGAGCGCGTACCGTCATCGATGCCCAGCCAATCCGTGCTGCCGCCCTGAGAGCTAAGGAATGTCCTGTCCGAGGTCCCGGGCGTGCGGCTGGACTTATAGGCTATATTCAGCGATCGGCTGGCGGGGAAGTCGAGTGTGTTGATCTGAACCATGCCCCCGCTGAAGCTCCCGGGCAGGTCGGGCGATGCGGTTTTCACAACCACCACGCTCTCAATCTGGTTGGCCGCGATCTGGTCAAAGGCGAAGCTCTTCTTATCGACCTTCACGTCGGCACTGGTCACCCGGACCCCATTCAATGCCGTCTCGTTGTACCGGTCTGTTGTTCCCCTGATATAAACATACTTGTCCTCCCGGACCGAGAGCCCGGTCACTCGCTTCAGGGCATCACCGGACGTGCCGTCAGGAGACCTGGCTATCTGCTCGGAGCTTATGCCGTCACAGATCGTAGCGGCTTTCTTGCGGTTGGCAAGCACCGCCACATCGGATGTCATTATGCGGTGAGCCTCCACGATGATCTCGGGGATCTCGAGAGCCTCCGACAGGAGGCTGACGTTGAGGATTACGGGGTCGCCGGCAGTTGTCACCAGGCCGGTTATAGTCTTGCCTCCATAACCCATATAGGAAACTTTCACATCATAGGTTCCCGGCGGGATATTATCGATCTTGAACTTCCCCTTAAGGCCCGAGGCCCCGCCCATACCGGTGTCGACCAGCCAGACATTGGCGCCGATAAGCTCTTCGCCCGTTTCCTCATTGAAGACCGTTCCTATAATCGTACAGGTCTCCGCAGCGGCCGCTGTGGCCAGGAGCACGATCGAGATAGCAAGCAGGATGAATTTGCTGTCAATTTCCATGTCCCTATGCCCCCTGTTCTTGCGATGTCGCCATCCGAGTACCCACGTCCTTGAACTATTCAGGCAGGATTATAGATGCGGCTTGTTAGGAGGCGATAAAGCCCAGGTTAAGAATTGGTTAATTCGGCAATTCCGGTGTGCTATAGTGGCCCCGGCGCCGGTTGGGAACCACAGTGATGTTACTGAGGCCCGCCGGGAGGTGAAACATGCTCATTAAGAACGATGCGGCGCTGTTACCGCTGGGCAGCTTCTGCCTGGTAGCGGCGATACTGCTCGGCCGCTTTGTCCACGGGGTGCCCTATATGGTCTTCGTCGAGGGGGTGCTCATCGGTGCTTCGCTGGTATTCAACCTGGCCTATCTGATAAGATCGAGATCGAAGCGCGATCACACATAGAATGGCCGGGAAGAACCTGTCAGGCCATGCTATGGTCGCCCCTGGAATAAGGAGGTAGGCATGAATCCCCGTTCTCTGCATTTCTGTGTAATGACAGCCATGTTGCTGCTGGTGCTCACGGTGAGTTGCGGCGAGAGCCCCAGGACCGGACCGCGAATCGAGGAATCTCGCTCGATGGACCTCCTGGGAGCGGAAAGCGTCCGGGCCGAAATCGAGATGAAAGCCGGAACCCTCAAGATCGCCGGAGGTGCGGAGGCACTGATGGAGGCTGACTTCGTCTACAATGTCGAGAAGTGGAAGCCGGTGGTTCACTACGAAGTTGATGAGGGCCGGGGCGAGCTTTCAGTGCGCATGCCGGAGGGTGGGTGGTCCAGCTTTGGTGAGGGAGTCCAATATGAATGGGATCTCCGCTTCAATGATGATGTCCCCATCGATTTGTACGTGGAGCTCGGGGCGGGAGAAAGCAACCTGGAACTCGCTTCGCTGCGCTTGATGAGACTCAAGATCATGAACGGGGCGGGACAGACCCATGTCGACGTGGGTGGAAACCCCACCCTGGGGAAGATCAATATCTATACCGGTGCCGGAGAGGTCGAGATTGATCTCGTGGGCCACTGGGACCATGATCTCGATGCGAGTATCAAGGGTGGGGTGGGGGAGATCACGGTAAGGCTGCCGTCGGATGTGGGGGTGCGGG
>JAUVJV010000034.1 GCA_030592245.1 Candidatus Eiseniibacteriota bacterium | reverse complement strand
CGGAGCCCGAGCTGGAACTTGAGCCCGAGCCGGTGCCGGAGCCCGAGCCGGTGCCCGATCCAGGGCCTGAGCCCTCCGGCAGCTCAATCACCCGGTAGAGGGCGTAGCCCGGATCGATCATATAATGTGATCCGCCCTCGTTTACCACCACCAGGCAATGTACATTGGGACCGGAGTTCATGTCTGCCATCACCTTGTAGGCAGCGAACCCCAGGCTCCTCAAGACCCGCTCAAGGAAAAAGGTGAGCGAGAAGCAGGTTCCCCCAAAGCCCCTCCGGATATGGTCTTCAGCCACCTCCGAGGGAAGCCTCATGGACTCCAGGGGCCCGGCAGCCTCAGAGCTTTTAATGATCTTGCTGATGTTCTCATAGGGGAGCCGGGAGCAGCCCAGGGCCAGTTCCTGGAGGAAGCCATGGCCCACCGCCGACTTTCCCAACCCCGGGTGGCCCTTTCCCAACCCCGGATGGCCCCCTCCCAACCCCGGGTGGCCAGTTCCCAACCCCGGATGGCCCTCTCCCAACCCCAGGTGGCCAAGAAAGAGGCGTGCGGCCTCATCTCCCTCTATTCGCTCAAGCAAGGCTGCCCTCCCCACCTATTGAAGTAAGCCTCATATCGCTTGTTGACATAGCCTGATTCTATTACAAAATTACATAGTTGCAAGCTGTCAGCGTACAGCGCGGCCCCTACGGGTGAGCCCGATAATGGATTGAGGTTCCGGCCCGGGCTCTAATCAAACTGACAACGAATCGGGAGGTGCAGGTATGTCCAAGCGAACAGTGGTGAAAATGCCGGGTGATGGAATCGGCAAGACCGTCATCGAGGAAGCGATCAGGGTGCTTGATGCCATCGGTTTCGAGGCGGAGTACATTCATTCCGACATCGGATGGGAATTCTGGGTGACCGAGGGTAACCCGCTTCCCCAGCGGACGCTTGATCTGCTCGAGAAGCACAAGCTCGGCCTCTTCGGCGCCATCACGTCAAAGCCCAAGGACCAGGCCGCGAAGGAGCTCTCCCCGGAGCTCCAGGGCAAGGGCCATGTCTATTACAGTCCGATCGTGGGTTTGAGACAACACTTCAATCTCGATGTATGCATGCGTCCCTGCAAGACCTTCAAGGGCAATCCGCTTAACTTCATAAGAAGAACCCAGGGTGACGGGTTCGAGGAGCCCGAGGTTGATGTCGTGGTGTTCCGCCAGAACACCGAGGGCCTTTACGGCGGCGTGGAGTGGACCAATCCCCCGCCCGAGGTGCGCAAGGCACTCGAGACCCATCCCAAGATGGCTAACTTCAAGAGCACCCCCAGCGAGGATCTTGCCATCTCCACGCGGATCTATACGCGGGGAGCATGCCAGCGAATACTCGAAGAGGGCTTTAAGTATGCCAAGCGCTTCGGGTACAAATCGGTAACCATATGCGAGAAGCCCAATGTGATCAGGGAAACCTCGGGCATGATGCGCGAAGAGGGCCGCAAGATCCATAAGAACTACCCGGACATCGCGCTTTGGGAAACCAATATCGACGCCCAGATGATGTGGATGACCAAGAACCCTGAGGACTACGGTGTCGTGGTGAGCGGCAATATGTTCGGCGACATCGTCTCCGACGGCTTCGCCGGCCTGGTCGGCGGCCTGGGATTCGCCTGCAGCGCCAATATCGGCAAGGACTGCGCGATATTCGAGCCTACCCACGGTTCGGCGCCCAAGTATCAAGCCCTGGACCCGTCAATAGTGAACCCGATCGCCATGATCTTAAGCAGCGCGATGATGCTCGACCATATCGGTGAGGAAGACAAGGCGAAGCGGATACGTGATGCGATAAGCGCGGTGGTCTCTGAAGGCAAGGTGCGCGCCTATGATATGCTCAAGCTCAAGGGCGGCCCCGATGTCTTGAAGCAGGGAGCGGCAACCACCGGCCAGATCACCGATGCCATAATCGCCAAACTATAGAACTGATCCTGGAAAGGACCTCGGAGCAGATCCTGTCCGGATCGAACTCACCGGGGTCGGGAGGGGACAATGGGCGCAACACTCATAGAGAAGATCATTTCAGAACATGCCGGCAAGGCCTGCACAGCCGGGGAAATTGTCGATGTCAAGATCGACGCCCGCCTGGCCCGGGACTTCGGCGGAGCCAATGTGATCAAGAACATCGAGGACTTCGGCCTGGCCATTGACGATGCCGGGGCGACCTTCTTCACGTTCGACTGCAATCCGACCGGCTCCGACCAGAGGTACGCGGCCAACCAGCAGCGCATCAGGCTCTTCGCAGCCGAGCAAGGCATCAAGGTTTATGACATAACCGAGGGGATCGGCACCCATATCGCCGTCGATGAAGGCCTGATCGGACCGGGCTCAACGATACTATCGACTGATTCGCATGCCAATATCGTGGGCGCGATCGGAGCTTTCGGCCAGGGGATGGGTGATCAGGATATCGCCTATGCCTTTGCACGCGGCAAGGTCTGGTTCAAGGTGCCTCCCACCGTGAAGATCGTGATAGAGGGAAAGAGAGAGCCCGGCGTCTCGGCCAAGGATATAACATTGGCGCTGCTTCAGAAGACGGGTGCGGCCGGCCTCTTAGGATTCGCGGCGGAAGTCTACGGCAGTGTCGCGGACGAGATGAACCTTGCCGAGCGGATCACCCTGGCCTCGATGGCCACGGAGATGGCAGGTATTATCATCTTCTTCACTCCCAATCAAGGGGTGCTCGGGGAGCTCAAGGAGCTGACCGGCAAGGACTATGAGGCCGTCGCTGCAGACGCAGACGCGGCCTATGACCACGAGATCCACCTGGACGTGACCGGGCTTGCTCCCATGGTGTCACTCCCGGGTAATCCCGCAAATGCTATTCCCCTTTCCGAAATCAAAGGCACCCTGATTCACTCGGCGTTCATAGGCTCATGCACCGATGGCCGCTACGAGGACATGGCCGAGGCCGCCGAGGTGCTTGCGGGACGAACGGTAGCATCGGGCGTGGTTTTAAAGATCGTCCCGGCGACCGACAAGGTCTGTAAACGCTGCCTCAAGGATGGCATTCTCGATACCTTCAAGAGCGCGGGCGCGCTTGTCGGCAATGCCGGTTGCGCTGGCTGCGCGGCCGGCCAGATCGGCCAGAACGGCCCGTATGAGGTCACCGTCAGCACGGGCAACCGGAACTTCCCCGGAAAGCAGGGCCAGGGCAAAGTCTACCTGGCCTCCCCTGCCGTGGTGGCAGCATCCGCGGTGAAGGGCTTGATCATAAGTCCCGAGGAGATCGACTCCGACATCAAGCCCAGGGCGAGCGATGAGGCCGGACCGAAGAAGGCCGAGCCAAAACCGCAGAGGAGGCCCGAGGCGGCCCCACTTCACATCAAGGGCCGTGTCTGGATGATCGACCGGGATAATATCGATACCGACATGATCTTTCACAACAGGCATCTCGCGGTGACCGAAATCGACGAGATGGGAAAGTACTGCTTCGGCAACCTGGAAGGCTGGACGGACTTTGCCGATAGGGTCCGGCCGGGTGACATAATTGTGACCGGCGGCAACTTCGGCTGCGGCTCATCCAGGCAGCATGCCGTGGACTGCTTCAAGAGCCTCGGGGTGACCGCCATCATTGCCAGGTCCTTCGGGGCGATCTATGAGAGAAACGCGATCAATGCCGGGCTCCCCATTCTGGAGGGTGACTTGAGCACGCTCAACCTCAAGGGTGGCGATATAGTGAATATCGATCTCATGAAGGGTGAAGTCTCCCGGGAGGATTCCGGTGAGACGGCGAAGGTCAAGCCCTTCTCCGAGGTACAGATCGACATATACAAACGCGGTGGCTTGCTCAATCAATAGGGGGAAAGCGATGGGTGCCACATTCGCACAGAAGGTCCTTGCCAAGAAGAGTGGCAAGCCGAGTGTCCAGCCTGGAGAGATCGTGACCGCAAGGCCCGATCATCTCCTTACGCATGACAACACGGCCGCAATCATCTCCAAGATAGGCGGCGAGCTCGAGAAGTACGGATTAGACAATTCCGAGACCCCGGTCATTGTGATAGACCACGTGGTCCCGGCCAGCAATGAGAAGACCGCCACCAATCACAAGCGCATCAGGGAGTTCGTTGCGGCGCGCGGCATTAAGCACTTCTTCGATGCCGGAGAGGGCATCTGCCACCAGGTTCTGATCTCAAAGGGACTCGCACTTCCCGGCTCCCTGATCGTCGGAAGCGATTCACACACATGCACCTATGGTGCGGTCGGGGCTTTCGCGACAGGCATAGACCGGACCGAGGCCGCATCCATCATGCTGACCGGCAAGACCTGGTTCAAGGTGCCTCACTCGCTCAAGATCGAGCTCAAGGGCAGCCTCGCGAAGCCGGTCTCGGCCAAGGACCTGGTGCTTACCTTGATTGGCGACATCGGTGCCAGCGGCGCCAACTATCTTTCGGTCGAGTTCCACGGTGACACCGCAGGCCTCACCATGGAAGACAGGATCACCATCGCTAATCTGGGTGTGGAGATGGGTGCCAAGAACGCGGTCTTTCCCGTGGATGAGGTGACAGAAGAGTTCTTAAAGCAGGCAGGGGCGCCCGCGGGCTGGGAGGCATTGTGGGCCGATCCGGATGCATCATATGTTAAGACCCTCGCCTATGATCTCTCGAAGATAGTCCCCGTGGTGGCGAAACCTCATACGGTTGACAATGTCGCCCCGGTAACGGAGCTCGAGGGCACGGAGATAAACCAGTTTCTTATCGGTACCTGCACCAATGGCAGGCTCGGAGATCTTAAGGTCGCGGCCGAGGTCCTCAGGGGCAAGCGCGTCCATCCGAGCGCGAGACTCCTGGTGCTGCCGGCCAGCCGCGACATAATGCTGGAGGCGATGAAGGACGGCTCCATTGAGGCGCTCGTTGAGGCAGGAGCGATCATGCTTCCCCCGGGCTGCGGTCCATGCCTGGGCGCGCACCAGGGAGCGCTTGCACCCGAGGAGAAATGCTTGAGCACGGCCAACCGCAACTTCAAGGGGCGCATGGGCTGTGTTGAGGCCGAAATATACCTGGCAAGCCCGGCGACGGTAGCGGCGAGCGCTATCGCGGGCCGGATAGTCGATCCCCGGTGATAGGCCGGAGGGCAATGTGATCATTAAGAACGTGATCATTAAGGTGGTGCGATCATGAGAGTATGGAAATACGGTAGTGACATAAACACCGACATGCTGTTCCCGGGGAAATACACTTACACGTGCAGCACGCCCGAGGAGATTCTGCCACACCTGCTTGAGGACCTTGATCCTTCCTTCGCCAAGGAGGCCGGGGCCGGTGATGTCATTATGGCCGAGAGTAACTTCGGGTGCGGGAGCTCGCGCGAGCAGCCGACGGTGGGCCTGAAGGCCCTGGGTATCAAGGCCGTCATTGCAAAGAGCTATGCGCGCATCTTTTATAGATCTGCCATCAACCAGGGCCTGATGCTCATAGAATGTCCGGAGGCGGTGGATGCCTTCAAGGACGGAAGCACCGTGGATGTGGATCCCGAGGGCGGCCTCGTAAAGGTGGACGGCAAGGATTACGCGTTTCCCAAGCTCCCTCCCGAGATCATCGCCATAAGGCAAGCCGGAGGGCTGCTGGATCACGTGAGAGCCGAGCTCCAGAAAAGGGGGACCCGGTAATGGCTAAGAGCGAAGCCGGGAGGACGGGTAAGGACATAAGGTCTGACTGCTGGGTAGCGATTGAGACCGCATCTTCGGGCGGCCTTTCCCTCGAGATACGTTCGAAGGTCGAGAGCATGTACGGGACATCTTTCAGGCAAACCGTCGAGGATGGTCTGAATCTTTTCTCCATTGAGAATGCCCGGGTGGAGATCGAGGATAAGGGAGCTTTACCCTTCACGATTATGGCCAGGCTCGAAACGGCTGTGAGGCGTCTGGGCGATCCCGTCGAGAAGCAGTTCTTGCCGGACATGGCCGCGCAGTGCACGTACACCACGACAAGAGACCGGATGCGCCGGTCGCGGCTCTATCTGCCGGGCAATGATCCCAAGCTGAGTGTCAATGCGGGCATCCACAAGCCGGACGGCGTGATCCTCGACCTCGAGGACAGCGTCCACCCATCTGAGAAGGATGCGGCCCGGCTGATGGTAAGGAACGCCCTGAGACAGGTCGACTTCATGGGCGCCGAGCGGATGGTCAGGATCAACCAGGGAGACCTGGGGCTTCTCGATCTTGAGTTCGTGATACCCCATAATGTGCACGTGGTCCTGATACCCAAGGTCGAGAGCCCGGACCAGGTGAAGGCCGTTGACGGGAAGATCCAGGAGATTCGAAAGGCCGGGAAGGTCAAGGCCGAGGTTTTCCTGATGCCCATAGTGGAATCGGCCCTCGGCGCGATAAAGGCCTATGAGATAGCTACCGCCAGCCCCAACAATGTCGCGCTCACCATCGGGCTCGAGGACTACACCGCGGACATAGGCACCCGGCGGACGGCCAAAGGCCGGGAGAGCTTCTGGGCAAGGTCGCAGGTCGTAAACGCGGCCCGGGCTGCGGGAATCCAGCCCATCGACACGGTTTTCTCCGATGTCAGTGACATGGAGGGCCTCCGCGCAAGCGTGATCGAGGCCAAATCGCTGGGCTTCGACGGAAAGGGCTGCATTCACCCGAGGCAGATCCAGGTAATCCATGAAGCATTCGCGCCGACCGACGCCGAGATCGACCGGACGACAAAGGTGGTGCTCGCCTTCGAGGATGCCCAGGCCAAGGGGCTCGGCGTGGTCTCCCTTGGAAGCAAGATGATAGACCCGCCTGTCGTGAAACGCGCCCTGCACACCGTCGACCTCGCTATCGCCGTGGGAAAGCTGAAGGGTAATTGGAGGGACGAACAATGAGCGCCGATAAAGGACTGGTAGAAAACGCTGCAGGACGGTTGGTCCCGACAGTGGTCAACGGGAAAGAGCAGGTACCTTTCGCAGGCGTGGCCAAGCACAAGCCTTCGGGAGCCAGGGCGGCCCCGTCGCTTGCATCCTGCGCGGATTTCCCGGCCGATGGCAACAAGGTGGTGAAGGATCTTAAGACCGCTCTCAAGGCCGCGGGCCTCAAGGACGGCATGACCATCTCCACTCACCATCACTTGAGAAACGGCGATTTCGTGGCCAATATGGTCTTCGATGCCGTGAGCGAGATGGGCATCAAGGACACCATGTGGTTTCCCAGCGCGTCTTTCCCATGCCACTCCCATAATATCCAGCACCTGGACAGCGGCGTGATTCACCACATCGAGGGGAGCATGAACGGTCCCCTCGGCGAATACTGCTCCCGCGGTAAGATGAGAGGTCTCGGAGTCCTGCGCTCCCACGGCGGAAGATACCAGGCGGTTCAGGACGGAGAGGTGCACATCGATATCGCCGTGATCGCGGCGCCCACGTCCGACGCGTTCGGAAACTCTAACGGGCTGACCGGCCCGGCGGCTTGCGGGCTCTTAGGCTTCGCTCTCGCGGATTCCCAATATGCCGACAAGGTCATAGTGATAACCGACAATCTCATCCCCTTCCCTTGCATACCCTGGCAAATACAGGGTAACTATGTTGACCATGTCGTTGTGGTCGACAAGATCGGGGATCGGGAGAAGATAGTCTCGGGCACCACCAAGATCACCCGAAGCCCCGACAGGCTTCTGATCGCCGAGCTCACTGCCCGCTTCGTGCGGGAAGCCGGCATCATGAAGGACGGCTTCTCATTCCAGGGGGGCGCAGGCGGCACCGCCCTGGCCTTCGCGATCTACCTCCGGGGCATGATGAAGGAAGCGGGCGTCAAGGCCAGGTTCGTTCGCGGCGGAAGCACGCGCTACCTGGTTGAGATGCTCGAGGAAGGTCTCACCGACTATATCCTCGACGGCCAGACCTTCGACCTCGAGGGCGTGCGATCCATGGGCGAGAACCCCGGCCATGTCTGGACCAGTCCGTTTACCAGCTATAACTATCACGGCAAGGGTAACTTCGCTTCCCAGGTGGATGCCGTTGTGCTCGGGGCGACCGAGGTGGATGTCAATTTCAACGCCAATGTGGTGACTCACTCCGACGGCAAGCTCCTGCACGGCATCGGGGGCTGGCAGAACTGCCTCTTCTCGAGATGTACGATTCTTCCCATACCGTCGTTCAGGGACCGGATTCCGGTGCTGGTGGATGAGGTGACGACCCTTTGCGGACCGGGCGAGCTCATAGACGTCATTGTGACCGAACGCGGCATTGCCATCAACCCGCTTCGCAAGGATCTCCTGGATGCAGTGAAGGGATCGGACCTTCCCATTCGGGACATACGCGATATCAAGGCGGATGTCGAGAGGATCTGCGGCGGAGCGCCCCAGAAGCCCAGGTTCGAGGATAAGGTGGTCGCGGCAATCAAGTGGGTCGATGGGACGGTGATCGACAGCGTTCGCCAGATATCAGGCTGATACTGCAGCCGGAACGATGCCTCGAGTGAGGTGATCAGGTGGCAGAGTATAGCTCCTCGATACGCTTCATAACCCGCTCAGTATCGAAACGCTCGCGTGCCGACTCCCGGGCCCGCCGCCCGAGAATGCCCCGCAGGTCAGGGGTCTCAAGAAGCATCATCAGCGCCCGCGCAATGCCATCCGCGCTGCCCGATGGCGCCAGGAGCCCCGCCTTCCCGTTTTCCAGGACCTCGGGGGTTCCTCCCGCGTCGGTACCCACGCATGCAAGGCCGGAGAGCATGGCCTCGGCAAGGTGCCCGGCAAAGTTCTCCTCGAGAGACGGCATCGCGAAGATATCAAAGGCGCTCAGGAGCTCGGATATGCCTTTCGGGGAAGTGCTTTCCGGGAAGGGTATGAACTTCACCACTTCGTCCATATGATACTCGCACACCCTCCGGCGCATGAACTTGAGGAGCTTCTCCCCTTCCGCCGAGATGGGGTCACCGGCGATCACCAGCCGAAGAGCGGAGTAGCTCCGCAGCACGGTTCTTGCCGCTTCCAGGAGCTCGTACTGGCCCTTCTCCCGCTCGATCCGGCCGATTGTGCCCACGACGACGTGATCGTCTTCCAGTTCGAGCCCGGCCCTTACCCTTGATCCGGCCTCGTGCCCCGGCTCATATGCGGCGGGGTCGAAACCCGGGGGAATCACGGCGATCTTCTCTTCCGGCAATCGGCCGGTGGCGGACGCGACGCGCTTGCCTATTCCGGTCGGGACAATCACGCCCGAGAGTTTCTTGCCAAGCAATCCGTCCAGGATGCCCCGTTCCGGCAGCCTCTTCGCGAGCTCGCTCCATAATAGGAAGAGCCGGGGGCCGCCCCCACCCATGAGTCCGGGGTATATCGCCCAGAGGTCCTCCAAGCGATGGGCCTGGACCACATCCATCGAGTGGCGCTTCAGGAAAGACCTGATCTTAAGAGAGGCTCGCAAGTCCAGCCGGTTGGTGCGCCGCGGCACCGTGACCTGCCCCAGACCGCGATCCCGCAGAACCTGACTCAGCGGGCTGCCCTGGCTGACGATCGATTGGACCTCGTGTCCCCTGCGCGTCAGGGCCTCCGCCCAACCGACTGCCGATTCCTCGGCGTCCCCCCGGGTATCTGAAAGGCAAACATTGGCTATATTCAGCATGGCATCATCTTAGCAAATCGCGTGATGCGGTCAAGCCGGCACTTCACTCCCGCCAAAAGGGGACAGCGCCCTGTTTGGGTAAAGCGAAATAGGGCGCTGTCCCCTCTAGCGGTTCCCTCGGAAATAGGTGTCTGTCCCCTTTAACGGTTCCTCCGCTCCATTAACTCACCGTGTATGACCACCGCGGGGAAAAAGACCGGCGCGGCGATGAATGACACTCCATCGATGATCTTATTGTCCCACCCGGTCCGCAGCCTGAACTCCTTAAGCGCCGTGTAGAGAACCGGCACCACGAAGAGGGTGATGAACTCCAGCACCATGCCGCCGAACACCGGGATGGCCATCGGAACCATGACATCGGCTCCCCTGCCGGTCGATGTCAGAACCGGGATGAGGGCAAGCACCGTTGTTGCCGTGGTCATGAGACACGGGCGCACCCGGCGCTTTCCGGCTTCCAGTGTTGCGGCACGTATCTCATCTACGGTCTCCGGCGGTTTGCTCCTGAATCTCTGGTCCAGATACGTGACCATGATGACACCGTCATCCGATGCGATGCCGAAGAGGGCCAGGAAACCCACCCAGACGGCCACGCTGAGATTGAACGAGTGCACCTGGAAAAGGTCACGCATGCTGGTGCCGAACACCGAGAAGTCCGCAAACCAGCCCTGGCCATAGAACCAGATCATCAGGAACCCCCCTGCCCAGGCCACGATGATGCCGGAGAACACGAGCCAGGTGTTCGCGGCCGACTTGAACTGGAGATAGAGGATGACGAAAATGAGAAACAATGCGAGCGGCAGCACCCAGCTCAGCGTACGCTGCGCGCGCTGCTGGTTTTCGTAGTTTCCCGCAAAGGTATAGCTGACCCCGGCCGGGATCACGAGATCTCCTGTTTCGATCTTGTACTTCAGGTACCGGTCGGCCTGCTCGACGACATCGACTTCGGCCTGACCGGGTTTCATGTCAAACAGGACATAACCCACCAGGAAGGTGTCCTCGCTCTTGATGACCTGCGGACCGCGCACGTATCTTAGCTCCGCCAGCTGCTCCAACGGGATCTGGGCTCCGTCCGGCGTGGGGACGAGGATTCTTCCGATGGACTCGATCTGGTCACGCAGCTCCCGCATAT
>JAUVJV010000280.1 GCA_030592245.1 Candidatus Eiseniibacteriota bacterium | reverse complement strand
CGCAGCCTGCGGCAAGAAAAAGAACGCCGGCAATAAGCCAACTCAAACGGGCCATGCCTCGTCCGAAACGCATCAGCACCTATCCCTCCTCTTTCGTCTCACCCCGTTCCGGGAAAGACTCGTTTTCATGACTATCCTTGATATTTCACCTGCGGGCATCCAGCGACCATGGCGCCTCACGCTCACCCATTGCCACCGCCTCCTGGTGGATGTCTCAATGGCCTGATTCCGCGGTTGTCCATGCTCCTCTCGACTGTACACCAGTCAACTTTACACCAGGGCCACAAGCGTTGCAATGAGAGACCTTTCGGGGATGATGCCAGGCCCAGAGCGACCACCGGGCAGGACCCAGGGGCCGTACTATCTCCAGAGCATTGCCGCTTTAAACGAACGTCAGGGCCACAATATCAGTTTGACAAACGCCAAAAAGTGTGGTAAAGTGATAATGCCTCAAATGGGAAGCTGCAAAGCGAGCGCGATCATCGGGACTCGAGCATCGAGGAATACCAGGGTTTCTGTGCAGTCTGACATGGAGCCGGTGATATATGGGCCGGCGCAAGGAATGCTGGTAGGACCGCAAGGAACAGGAGGTTTCGCTATGCGTATGGATACCGCTGTTTGCGTTTTGGTGGTCTGCTTGCTCTCGATCAGTGTATCAGCAAGCGCCAATCCGGACTGCTGGGCAACCGGGAGCGCCTCGTTGTCAACGGATCCCGGCTACGAGGGCTACTGGAAGTATTGTTATGAATTCAGCTGGTCCGGGCTCCCTCATGGTTTAAGCCATGTTGACATTTTCCTGATGCTTGGTGATTGTCTCTGCGTCTGCACGCCGGGCTATTTCGCCTTTGCCGACACTGTGGGAAGTGGTCCCGGCGGCAACAGCGGACCGTGCACGGTGTACTATTACGGCCTTTTCGAGTGCGATGGTGACCCTACCATGGGTGTTGACACACCGCTCATCAAGTTCGAGTACTACGAGAACGACTGCGAACCCGAAACGGATGGGTGGGCCTATCTGTGCTTCTATTCGGTCGCCGCACCTATCCCCGCAGGCACCTATGACGATGCTGTCGGGATGAAGTTCGGGACGGATACCGACACGGGCCAGCTGCACGGGGTACTCCCATCCTGCGACGCCGCCAGCGGCACCGACGCCACAAGCTGGGGCAATGTTAAGGCTCTCTATCGCTAGGATTGTCAGTAACATGATGCCGGCCGAAAGCCTGATATAGTCCGCAGACCTGCCTGCGCATAGCGACATCCGTAATCATCATAATTACCTTTGACTTCCTTCATTTCCTGTGATATCCTTATCTTTACCATAGGAGTATATCCACAGGTTTTGCATCTGGTTAGGCGGGGCTTAGGAGAAGGTGGGGAGCACTCGCGGTATTTGTGCCAAACCGCACACACTGGGAGGTGTAAGACCATGACGCGTAAAGCGTCGACTTTTGTTATTGCCGTAACACTCTTGATCGCCATGCTGGCCTTCACGGCTCAGGCCCGTAATAATATCCGCAGCACTTTTTTCGACGTGTACCCTGAGGCCGATGGAACCTGGCTGGATGACCTTCCCAGCAACTCGGGCCATTGCGGGGTCTGCCATTTCGCCTTTGGTGGAGGCGGGCCCAGGAATCCCTATGGCTTGTCCATAGAAGTGGGCTTGGGGAACGGGCTTTCAAACCTGGAGGCTATCCTCGCCGTGGATGGGCTTGATGCGGATGCAGACGGCTTTATCAATAATGTTGAGGCCAGCGATACCACCAATTTCAGCAACACTCCCACGTTCCCCGGGCTTTCAATAAGCAATTATGGTGGCGCGTCAGAGGTTGATACCTCCGAGGTCAGCCCTCACGTTACCCCGAGCGGCGCTACCGACAGCATCCCTCCCGTTGTCGTGGTCAACTCCCCCAACGGGGGCGAGAACCTCACCGTCAACTCCTATTATCCCATAAGCTACTCTGCGAGTGACGAGAGTGGCATTTCCCATGTCAACATCTACCTCTCCACCGATGGTGGCCTGACATACAAAGCTGTCGCCCTGAATGAGGCGCCCGGGACGGGCTTTTCCTGGTTCGTGCCCAGCCGGCCGGGGGTTACCAGTCGCATCGCCGTAGAGGCCGTGGACAATGCCGGAAATGCCGGTGGCGACGCGAGCGATGCCGATTTCACCATATCCGGAGCTCCGGCGGGCATTGTTCCAACAACCCTGAACGATGTGGATTTCACCGGAACCCAGCCTTTCGAAGGGGCTATTCTGGACGATCCCGACCAAAGCTGCGCGACCTGTCATGGTAACTATGACTCCGACGTCGAGCCCTGGTATGTGTGGCGGGGCAGCATGATGGCCCAGGCGGCGCGGGATCCCTTCTTTTTCGCATGCATGGCCGTGGCCGAGCAGGACGCGCCCTCCTCAGGCGACATCTGCATAAAGTGCCACACACCGGGCGGCTGGCAGGAAGGCAGGTCGGTGGATACCAGCGGCGATCTCATCAATGCCCTGGACCGGCACGGTGTTCAGTGCGATTTCTGCCACCGCGCCGTGGATTTTAACTACGTGCCCGGAGTGAGCCCGGCGCAGGATCAGGCTGTGCTCGCCAACATCAATCCCCTGCCGCTTCAGTACGGGAACGGCCAGTTCATAAACGACCCTAGCCCGCTTATGCGCGGGCCGTACGCGGACGCCAACGCAAGTCACGAGTTTGTGGAATCTCCCTTCCACAGGTCGGCCAATATGTGCGGCACCTGTCATGACGTGAGCAATCCCGTCTTTAACAGGTCCGGTCCTCATGACTATGTGCCCAACACCTTTAACCTCGAACACCCCGACATGGTTGTTCACAATATGGCCCCTGTTGAGAGGACATTCAGCGAGTGGTCCATGAGCGAGTATGCCACGACCGGGGTATATGCCCCGCAGTTTGCCGGCAATAAGCCAGATGGCATCGTATCCACCTGCCAGGACTGTCACATGCGCGACGTGACAGGATCGGGCTGCAATGAGCCGGGGGCGCCCACCAGGACCGACCTTCCGCTTCATGACCTGATGGGTGGAAACACCTTCGTCGTGGACATAATACAGGACTTCTTCCCTGACGAGGTGGATGTGGCTCAGCTCCAGGCCGCCAAGGCCCGCGCCGTGCACATGATCCAGCTTGCGGCCACACTTGAGCTCACCGCCGAGAATTTCGGGATAACCGCCAAGGTTACCAATGAGACCGGGCATAGGCTCCCTTCCGGCTACCCGGAGGGACGAAGAGTGTGGCTGAACGTGAAGGCCTATGACTCGACGGCCACCGTGATCTATGAGTCCGGCGCTTATGATTTCGATACCGCCGATCTCATACATGACGAGGACGCCAAGATCTACGAGGTACATCCGGGCCTGAGTCCCGGCCTGGCCGCGGCCATCGGGATGCCGGCGGGCAAGTCATTCCATTTCGTATTGAGTGACACGGTCTTTTTCGACAACCGGATACCTCCCAGGGGCTTCACCAATGCCAATTTCGTGGACATCCAGTCTCCGCCGGTCGACTATGCCTATGCTGATCTACAGTACTGGGACGATACGGCGTATCATCTGCCCAGCGCCGCCGAGAGCGTGCAGGTCACGCTGTACTATCAGTCCACCAGCAGGGAGTACATCGAGTTTCTCAGGGACGCCAACACCACCAACTCGTCAGGCCAGGATCTCTATGATGCCTGGTTTGCCCAGGGCAAGGCCCCGCCGGTGGTCATGGCCTTTGCGTCGATCGGGGTCGATGTCACGGCAGGTGTGAACCGGGACGACCGGGACGTGCAGCTGGTCTACGCCCTGAATCAGAACTTCCCCAACCCCTTCGGGCCGGCAACCGTGATCGAGTACTCCCTGGCGATGCGTGAGCATGTCAATATCTCGGTCTATGACCTCGCGGGCAGGCACATCTGCTCCCTGGTTGATGAAATGCAGGAGCCTGACCGTTACAGGGCCGAATGGGACGGCACCAACAGCCGCGGCGAGGAATTGCCGCCCGGCGTTTACTTCATCCGCTACAGCGCAGGACGCTACCAGTTCTCGAGAAAGGCGACCCTGCTAAGATAAGGTTATGCGGGACACGAAGTGAGGGACAGTGCCACCTCGCGCTGTCCCTTCTTTTCACAATCCTGGGGTCACCCATAAAGAGGCACCAGTCAAGAGAAAATACTACCCCCGCGT
>JAUVJV010000463.1 GCA_030592245.1 Candidatus Eiseniibacteriota bacterium | reverse complement strand
GAGATGGTCTGGGCGCGTTACCGCTCCAGGCTTGCCGGCAAGGATGTTCCCCAGCAATATGTGCTCAGAGCCTTCAGGAAGGACGGGTCGGTCTGGTGGCTCGATCTTCATTCCAAGCGAATAACATACAATGGCCGGCCGGCGATCCAGTGTGTCGTGCTCGACATCACTGAGCGCAAGCAGGCAGAACAGGCGAGAAAGGAAAGCGAAGACAAGTACGGCAATCTCTTCCAGCACTCCAACGATGCGATACTGATCCACGACCTCGAAGGCAGTATACTGGACGTGAACCGGAGGACTCTCCAGATGTTCGGCTGCTCGAAGTCGGAGATCTCCTCGGTCAAGATTCAGGATCTTCATCCGCAGGAGGACCTGGAAAAAGCTAAGTGGGCTTTTGAGGCCATCGCCAGGGACGGGTTCGTCAGCTTCGAGATCAGATTCCTCAGGAAGAATGACGAGGTCTTCCCCGCGGAAGTCTCAGCCAGCATGTTCGAGATCCAGGGCCAGAAGGTCATACAAGGTATCGTCAGGGACATAACCGAACGCAAGAACGCCGAGAGAGCCTTACGGCAGTCGGAGGAACAGCACCGGTCCCTGGTGGAGAACATCAACGAGGTGATCTTCACGCTTGATACCCAGGGCAGGTTCACATACATAAGTCCCGTGCTGGAGAGGGTTCTTGGCTACACTCCCTCCGAGATCGCAGGGCGTCCCTTCAACTGGTTCGTTCATACCGACGATGTCGCCGGCTTCCTGGTCAAGCTCGAGGAGAGCCTGAGCGGGGGTCTCCAGACATACGAGCTCAAGGTGCTGTCCAAGGACGGCAAGACTTACCATATGCGGGTGTCGAGCCGGCCTCTTTTCCATGATGACCGGCCGGCGGGATTCACCGGCATCATGGCCGACGTGACAGAGACCAAGCTCGCGGGCGCCGTCATCAGGGAGAAAGAGGAGATGTACGAGACGCTGGTGCGAACCACCACGGACGCCGTTACTGTTACCGATCTTCAGGGCACCATAACTGAGGTTTCCCAACGGGCAGTCCAGCTGTACGGGTATGAATCGCCCGAAGACCTCATCGGCAAGAGCATCTTCGAGCTCATAGCCCCCGAGAGCCAGACCAAGGCGCTGGCGAACCTCAAACTGACCCTGAAAGAGGGTTTCCTCAGGCTGGCGGAGTACACTTTCCTGCGCAAGGATAGAACCCGGTTTGTCGGTGAGTTCGACTCCGCCGTGGTGAAAGACGCCGATGGCAACCCCAAGGGCTTTATCGCGGCGGCCAAGGACGTGACCGAGCGCAAGAGAGCCGAAGAAGCCCTGAGAAGGAGCGAGCAAAGATTCCGCGACATAGCCGAGCATGCCTCGGAGTGGATATGGGAGGTCGATGCAAGCGGCATTTACACCTACTCGAGCCCGGTGGTCAAGCGGATCCTGGGTTATGAGCCGGAGGAAATCCTGGGCAAGCACTTCTATGATCTCTATCCGCCCGAAGAGCGGGAACAGGCCAAGGAGGCGGCCTTTGACATGTTCGTCACGAAGCGCCCCTTCCGCGACCACCTGAATCGAAACCTCCACAAGGACGGCCACGAGGTCATGCTCTCGACCAGCGGGGTTCCCATACTGGATGATGATGGCTCGCTGCTGGGTTACCGGGGCGCGGATACCGATATAACCAAGAGATGCGGGCAAACCCAACCGCGGCCCTGACCAGACCGGACGCCGCCATAACCTGATGATGCCTTAGCCCGGGGAGTCACGGGTATGCCGTTCTGGTAGGCCCACCGCAGAATCTCAGTAAGATCCTGCTCCGAATCCGTCAGGACCGAGAGCTCCCAGGAAGTGAAGCTGTCCCGCCCGGCGCCGTCACACTATCCCGAAAAACCGGGAGCTTCGGCGCGACCCAAAAGGAACCCGGAGACAGCGCCGGACGAAACAAATGAGTACCGCTTCCCGTCTTCCTGCAACATTCTTCAAGCGTTACTATTTTGATTACCTACACACTAAAAGGTTTCAATCTAATCGCCGGTACATACCGCAGCGGAGCGAAACTAATGAACCAGTGGAGGCCAAGGGCCCAGGGTGCACGGTGATTATGCAGAACCGGGCAAGCGGCGTAGTCGACCGTGAAACTATGAGGGCGTTTTCCGAAGTATCTGCCTCCGGGTCCCGGGGTCGGTGAGTTCCCGGAGGGCATCAGAGGCAATCCAGCGCGCCGTCCTGGAATCCATCCTCTTGATTTCCCTGGCCAGCTTGCTGGCCTCCCTGTTGAGGACAACATTGCGCTTGCCGATCTGGCGGAGGGCCCAATTGACCGCCTTTCTTACATAGTTCCGGTCATCGGTTGACTCGCGCCTGATGATGGGGAAGAAGCGTCTGAATACCCCATCACCCGCCTCCTTGTCATGGACCGCCATCGCCGCCATGAGCACAAAGGCCGCCCGTTTGACAAACTCCTCTTCCCTTCTGCTCCACTCGACTGCCTTTGACCTGGCAAAAGAGGTCCGGTCGAAGAGATTGCTGCAGACCTGATCG
>JAUVJV010000190.1 GCA_030592245.1 Candidatus Eiseniibacteriota bacterium | reverse complement strand
TACCACAAGTGCCTTAAAGTCGGTAATATAGCTGTCGTCCTGGTAGAGTTTGCGGGTCAAGCCGGCTATTCCTCGCCCGGCAGAGCAGAGGGCTCAGAAGACGGTTGTGGGGTCTGGGGCAGGAGCTCGTCCAGGCCGGGCAATGTTGCAGCCACCCTGGTTGATACAAGCTTAAAGATCATCTCCGAGCCTTGCTGCGAAACGTAGGTCTGTCCTGATTCGGACCGGTGACCGAAGCGCAGGTGCTCCTCGGTACCGTCCGCCACCCTGAACCAAACTGAGGAATCGGCATCTGCCAGGCCTGACCCCGCGACCGGCGCCCTGCCGGCGATGCCGTCGCCCTTAAGGTAGGCCAGGGTCCTTACCAATCTGGTGGCCCGGCCCTGATCGCACGCCATGCTCCCCGGCCGGCTGATGTACCAGGCTCCGCCCTCGCCGCGCGAGAGCGTGACAGTGCCCGAGGGCCGCGTGAGAACCACCTCGACCAATTCAGATGACTCATAAGCGTAGATGGTCCTATCCTGCCACGGGCGCACTCCCCTGTCGAAGATGGGCGGCAGGTAACCCGGCGAGAGCACCACATCATTGGACTCAGCGTCCCTCACATAGGTGCTCTGATAGTCGGGCCCGACCTTCCCCACGATGAAGGAAGCTATCTCCTTACCCGATTCATCCTCGATCCGGACCTGGATGCCGGTCGAATCCACCTGGTAGAGCGGCTGCTTCTCAGGATTGGAGGAGATTATATCTTTGCGCGAGAAGCCTGCCACGCGAACGAACATGTTGGTGATGGCCGGTATTTCGGCCGGGAAGGAATCCTCGCTCGCAACGATCCAGACATCATTCACTTTTTCCAGGAGCGCCTGCGAGTTCTTGCCTTCTACCCGGATCCTGTGAGCCCGCTCGGCCTTGAACTTGGGAAAGAGTGGCTTATGGGCGGCTCGGCGTTCGAGGCCATACTTGGTAATGACGAAGATGGCCGCCAGTATGATGAGTACCACGATGAGTATGCCTCTTACGCGCAATGCCTTACCACCTGTCTTGCTGCCTTAACATCTATCCGATCCACCCAACCCACCGTGCGGTCACCGCGCATCCTACCCTGCCATGCCGCCCACCCCGGGCAGGCCGCGGCGGCGCGAGGACCTGGTAAAGCGTCTCAGGAGTCCCCAGATAATGAGCACGATCGGAATCCCGAAGGTGCATACGAACCTGATCATGGCCTTCCCACTCTCGCCTATCTCGTCCAGGGGCCGGGATGTCACCGCCCTCGATCTTATCCCTATCAGGCTCTCCCCCAGGGTGAGCCAGTCCACGATATTCATGAAGAAGATGCGGTTCTCGGGATACTGGCCGATGAAGTCGCTCCCGATCATCCTGGCGTTTCCGATGACCACGATCCTGCTCTCGGGGCTCTTCAAGATAGCCTCACCCTGCCACATCCCCGCCGTATCCGCATGGAGGGGTATCTCGCGGCCGGAGAAGTAGCTTTCGAAGCTCCCGCCTAAGAGCACGGCCAGGTTGCGCTCCCCGGGGGTGCTTGAGGGCATGAACTGGCGCTGGGGATTGAGATTGAACTGTCCAATCTCCGACCAGGCCCTCTCCGTACTCTTGGCAAGCACCACCACTTCGGAGAAGGCATCCTCTCCCCTGGTGATGTCGATGCTGCTGGTCCAGGGGAAGACCGCCCGCTCGAGCTGGTTGGTCACCGGCGAGTCCTTATCGAAGCCGGTCTTTACCACCTTGGGCCAGAGCGGGTAGGGAAGCGTGTAACTCATGTATCCAGTCGAGAAGGTGGCACTGCCGCAGCTGACGTCCACCACCATGTCGGGGTTGATCATCGCACCGTAATGGGCAAGAAGCGCCTCGAGCCCCGTCTCGGCGAGAGCGGCCGCGAGCGATCCTTCCGCAATTTCCAGGCGATTAATGAGGAAGAACAGCCGCCCGCCTCTCATCAGGAACTGGTCGATTGCAAACCTGTCCCAGTCACCGATGCCCTTCGAGCCCACGATCACCAGAGTGTTTACATCCGCCTGAAGCAGGGCGCCCGGCACGATCTCGACCGGTCTTACCGCATACTGTTTCTCGAGAGCCTGTCTTATGGTCTCAAGGCCTTTGTCTATGTCGGGCTCGCCGTGGCCCGCGAGGAAGCCGATCGTCTTCTGCTCGCGGTTCGAGACCTTCAAGATGGCAGAGGTGAGCTCATACTCCAAGTTCGAGGAACTCTGGACCACCGGTATCACCTCGTTGCGGTCCTCGAAGAGCACCGCCATCCCGAGATATGCCGTCATCACCTCGGCCTTGTCCTTGGCCACGATATTAAGCTGCACCTGGGGTATCCCCATGCCCTGGACCCTCTGGGCCGTTTCAGGATCGTCGGCGGGGTCTTCCCAGTCCACGATCACGTTCCGGCCGCCATAGGCCCTGTATTCGCTCAGGAGATCCTTGATCTCGCGGATATGGGTGGTGAGATAAGGCGGAAGCTCCCTGGAGAAGTAGACCTTGATGTTTACGATATCGTCCAGGTCACGGACCACCTGCCTGGTGGATTCCGAGACGCTGAAGAGCTTCCCCTCGCTTAAGTCCGCCCGCGTGAAGAAGCGAAGCGAAAGCAGGTTCACCAGGGCGATGATGGCGACAACGATCAGGATCTCTGCAAGAGCATTGCTCCGCCTTCTCCTTTGCCTCATCGCGCCGCCTACCTCCTCGCCTCGATGGCTTTCACATTGAGATACAAAAAGAGGCCGATAACCGAGAAGTAGTAGATCAGGTCTCTCGAATCGATGACTCCCCTGCTTATGCTGTCGAAGTGACCGCCGAGGCCTGCGAAACTGAAGACCGGCACCAGCCAGTCGGGAATACCGAAAAGCACAAAGTCCGCGCCCAGTATGTAGAACACGAAGATCGCCACCACCGATACTATGAAGGCCACGATCTGGTTTTCGGTGAGGCTGGATATGAAAAGCCCTATCGAAAGGTATGCCGCCCCGATGAGGACGCATCCCAGGTACCCGCCCACGATCTGTCCCGGATCGGGATCTCCCAGGATGCTGACCATCAAGGGCAACAGGAATGTGAGCGCCAGGCTCACAACCAGGAAGACAAAGCTGGCCAGGAACTTGCCCAGCACGGCCTCGGTATCGGTGACGGGCAGGGTCATCAACAGCTCCATCGTTCCCACCTTCCTCTCCTCGGCCCAGAGCCTCATGGTGATGGCCGGGATAAAAAGGAGGAAGATCCAGGGAATCAGGCTGAAGAAGGAACGCATGGACGCCTCATTCACCAGGAAGAAGCCCTTGAGGTAGAGCCAGCTCGAGAGCCCGAGAAAGACCGTGAGATAGACAAAAGCTATGGGAGCATTGAAGTAGCTCGAGAACTCCCGCTTCATGATGGGTACGGTATTTCTCATTGCTATGTTTCCCTGGTCGTGAGCTTGAGGAAGATATCCTCAAGGCTCAGGGTCTCTCGCTTGAGTTCATTCAAGGTCCAGCCGCGATCGATGGCCACACGGAAGATGGCTTCCGCGAGATCGGCTCCATTGCTTACCTTGACGATGTACTTTGAGTATCCGCCTGATGCCTCTGCCTTTCTTTCGACAGAGGTAACGCCGGCCAGCGAAGAAAGCGCATCCTCCACGCCGGTGCCTTGAGCGCCTCCACCTTCGGCCGGGCCGCCGCTTTTGGCCGGGCCTCCACCCTCAGCGCCACCGCCTCCGGTTCTTATCGAAACATGAATCAAGTCCTCGCCGCCTACGGCCGCGTGAAGCTCTTCCGGCGTGCCGCTTGCAACGATCACACCTTCATTGATAATGAGGACCCGCGAGCATGTGGCCTCAACCTCGGGCAGAATGTGGGTGCTCAAGATAACCGTGCGCTCCCGGCCGATCTCCTTGATGAGTTCCCGTATCTCGATAATCTGCGAGGGATCAAGCCCGGTGGTCGGCTCATCGAGGATGAGGATCTCCGGATCGTGGATCAGGGTCTGGGCGAGCCCCACACGCTGCTTGTAGCCCTTGGAGAGCTCTCCTATGTTCCGGCCCACCACGCTCGAGAGCCCGCAGGTATCGACCATTCGCCTTATGCGCTCCCCGGTAAGATCCCGGGGAATGCCCCTTATGTCGGCGATGAAACGAAGGTAGGAAACCACGTCCATGTCCAGATAGAGCGGCGCGCTCTCAGGCAGGTAGCCAACGCGCTTCCTCACCTCGAGCGAGTCCTCGAAGACATCGAATCCCGCAACCGTGGCTGTACCATTATCCGGCGAAAGATAGCAGGTGAGCATGCGCATGGTGGTGGTCTTGCCGGCGCCGTTGGGTCCCAGGAAGCCCAGGACCTCGCCCTTGTTAACATCGAAAGAGATGTTGTCAACGGCGACGGTGCTCCCGAAGGTCTTACTGATGCCTCTTACCGAGATCATCTTAAGTGACTCAACCTCGTCCTTGATTCAACAAGCCACCTGAACCAACAAGCCACCATTGCATACAGTTGTATACAGTGAGAAACCTTCTAAGGTACACCCGGCCGGCCCCAAAAGGTTCCAAGAGAGGATTATAAGGATACGCTCGCCATTGTCAACCCGAAACGGGGATGAACCCGGAATGGGAATGAGCCCGGAATGGGGATGAGCCCGAAACGGGAAGGGGGTCAAGCCATTCAGACTTGACCCCTGCAGCTCTTCCCATAAAGCTGAGGCTCTTTCGAGCCCCCGGATAGAAGCGTGACGGTCCCCTGAGTCACACTTGAACAACCGTCCCAGTTATTCCGAATATTCTTTTTTTCCCCCGTGCCGGGGGTAGTCCGAGAGGGGCACGGGCGTGCCCCTTTTGGACTGGAGCGTGACAGCACCCCTAAGACCACGCATAAGGCCTGTGAGGATTCGTCAGCCTTGGTATATTGCACTTTACGTGCCAAAACGGTGCTCTGCCACCGCTACCCTGCAACATGATCTCGAACCGTGCTTCATACATGAACACTAATCATCCTATCTTCCTGATACCTCAACAACTTAGCAGGGTCATTGTCCCTGCCGGGCAATCTTGAAAACCCGGAAAAAAGCCGGAGCGTCCCAGCGGCCAGACTTAAATCCGGACCAATTATCGCCAAATTCCTGCAAACTCTTGCACAAGTGTGAAATCTTTTGCACACCTAATAGATCTCCCTGAGATCGTATTCCTTCATCTTATACATCAGCGCGCGGTAACTCATCCCCAGGTAGGCGGAGGCCTTCTTGCGGTTGCCATCGAACTTGCTCAAAGCCTGGGCTATCCTGCGCTTCTCTATATCCTCCTGCTCCTGCTTGAGCACATCCTTGAGCTTTCCCGGCTTGATGCCTCTCGAGTATAGATCGTCAGGATCCTCCATCAAGGCGTATCCCCGGATAGGATCATCACTGCCTGCCTGGATGACTGAGGCCATCAGCTGCCTGAGCTGCCTGACATTGCCGGGCCAGTGAT
>JAUVJV010000260.1 GCA_030592245.1 Candidatus Eiseniibacteriota bacterium | reverse complement strand
TACCTGCTGGATGGCGCCTGTGGGAAGGCCCTCAAGGAGATTCGCGGACTTGAGCCCGCGGATGAGACCGGCGCGGCCCTCTTGGTGGAGTTCGGGCAAAGAGCGGCCGATGAGGGATGCTTCGAGGAGTGCAGGGAGGCCTACGGTCTTGCAGTGTCCTATGCCCCGCACAATTCGAGGGTGCCGTACTATCTTCTCAAGAAGGCAGAGTGCGAGCTGGCCTCTGGCCTCACCGATGATGCTCTCGCCACTTATGATGAGGTGGCTGCGAGGTTTAAGTCCACGAAATGGGCAAGTCGCGCAATGCTTGAGCGGGCTCGCATATACAGGGACCTGGGCCGGCTGGCCGATGCTGCCGCCGAGGCCGACAGGATCATCTCCTCAGAGCGGGATCCCGCTGCCAGGCACCAGACCATTCTCTTTAAGGGCGACATGCTGGTGCTTTCAGGTGATCTCGAGCAGGCCTTCAAGACTTATGACCTGGTCTCGACCGACTGGGATGGCGAATACGCCCAGGAAGCCTTCTTCAATCTGGGGGAGATAAGCTTCTACCAGGCTGAGTTTGATGATGCGCTCTCCTATTACAATGTCACCCTCCGGGAGTATCCGGACGGCACAAGGGCGAATGACGCCGTGGAAAGGCTCCTGGTGATAAAAAGCTCAGGTGGTGGCGGCGACTATAATCCGGCTCTTGAGGAATTCGCCGGTGCCTTGTTGGATAGAAGGCGCGGGCTCAGCGAAGAGGCGATCGCGGGATTCCAGGAATCCGCGGGTACCGGCAGCGATCTTGGTACCCACAGCCTGATGCAGATATCGGAAATTCACGCCGAGACCGGAGCTTTCTTAAAGGCGGTAAGGACCTATAAGCTGGTGGGAGAGACACTTGATGTCTATCTTTCTCCGTCCGCCCTGGAAGCGGTCGGCGATGTCTATATGGGCATGGGCCGCACCGGCGATGCGGTTGGCGCCTACGAAAACGTGATCCTCAAGTTTCCCGGGAGCGTGTCCGCAGGTGAAGCGAGGAGAAAGATGGATCTGGTGCGGAGGAACACACATGGGTCTTAGGAGCATAGGGACTCCTGTGAATATGCGTCCGAGGACTGTGTTCACCAGGGCTCTTATTGTCCGGGCATTCACCATCCTGCTTGTAATTGCCGCTCTGTCGGGCTCTGCCGGCGCCGGCAAGATGCTGATCTACATGGACCTGGATCAGACGGATCATCTCAGGGCCTATGGTGTGGCCTACTGGTCGCTGGAACAGGGCTTCCAAGTGGAGTGGCTCCTCAATTATCGCGGCGGCTCCTTCATGATGGACGCGGCGGAGATCGTCGGCAGGAAAGCCACCCTGATGGGCGTGGCCTTCGATGTCATCTCTCCGGCGGCGGCGGCGGATGTCTACCGGACCATAGAGGATGAGAACATGGAAGTGGTTCTCCTGGAGAAGGCCCCCGCGATTGCCGTGTATGCCCCGCCCGGGACGGATCCCTGGGACGATGCGGTGAGATTGGCGCTGGAGTATGCGGATGTCTCGCACACCATTATCTATGATGAGGAGGTGCTGGCGGGTGATCTCGATGAGTTCGACTGGCTGCATCTTCATCACGAGGATTTTACCGGTCAGTACGGCAAGTTCTACGCGAGCTATCGTAATGCCGACTGGTACCAGCAGCGCGTGAAGGAGTCCGAGGCCATGGCGGACAAACTCGGTTTCTCCAAGGTCTCGGAGCTTAAGAAGGCCGTTGCACATGAGATCAAGGACTATGTCGCCCGCGGAGGCTTCCTCTTCGCGATGTGCTCGGCCACCGACTCCTATGACATAGCTCTTGCCGCCGGGGACGTGGATGTGGTTGCCGACGTTTTCGACGGCGATCCCGTGGATCCGGATTACCTGCGCAAGCTGGACTATGAGAGGACGCTGTGCTTCACGGATTTCAAGCTCATTACCAATCCGCTCGTTTATGAATACTCGGACATAGACACAACGCCCATTGCGGCCCGGAGGGGCCAGGGCAATGACTACTTCACCCTGTTCGAGTTCTCCGCAAAGCACGATCCCATCCCGGCGATGCTTACCCAGAACCACGTGTCGGTCATAAACGGATTCATGGGCCAGACCACGGGCTTTGCCAAGCACCTCATCAAGTCAGAGGTGACCATAATGGCCGAGACCGAGGGCCAGAACGACGTCAAATACCTAAACGGGGCTTTCGGCAGGGGGACTTTCACCTTCTATGCGGGGCATGACCCCGAGGACTACCAGCACATGGTGGGAGACCCGCCGACCGACCTGGCCCTGCACAAGAACTCTCCCGGATACCGGCTGATCCTTAACAATATTCTCTTCCCGGCCGCGCGTAAGAAAGAGAAGAAAACCTGAGAGGAGACCTACCCTGGAATCAGCACCTGAATGCATACCCTGCTGCGTCAACCAGGCCCTTCGGGCGTCCCGAATGGTCGGTGTGGATGAGGAAACCCAGAAGGAATCTATGCGCGAGGCCATGAAGGCACTCGTCGGACTTGACTTCAGTGACGCTCCGGCTTTGATCGCGACCAGGGCCATCAGGGCGGCGGAGAGGCTGTACCCCGGCGTCGATCCCTTCGAGAGGGTAAAGCGCGAGACCACGGCCGAGGCGCTCGGCCTCTATGAATCAATAAAGCCCGGCGCAATGGAACTCATGGCAGCCATGGGGCCCGTCGACAGGTTGAAGTACTGTGCTAAGCTTGGGGCGGCGGGCAACATAATCGACTTCGGGATATCTAGTGATTTCGACCTCGAGGCCACGCTCAAGGAAACCATGGAAGGCGATCTCGCGATCGATTGCTCGAAGGAGCTTCACGAGGCGATTACCCGGGCGAAGACTTTTCTCCTGGTGAGCGACAATGCCGGCGAGATAGTCTTCGACCGCTTCCTCTTAGACGAGGTCCTGCGGCTCGGCAAGCAGGTCTACGTGAGTGTCAAGTCCGGCCCCGTCCTCAATGACGCGGTTCGATCCGACGCCGAGGCGGCGGGCATAGCGGATCCTATCAAGGTCATAGAGACCGGCTCGGCAAGCCTGGGAGTCATTTACCGGGAATGCAGCCGGGAGTTCATGGAAATCTTCCGGGATGCGGGCGTGGTGCTATCCAAGGGCCAGGCCAATTACGAGACCCTCGATGACGCCCCCCGCGACGTCTTCTTCATCCTCCGGGCCAAGTGCCCGGTCCTGGCCAGGCCGATCGGCGTCGCCACCGGGTCGTCTGTCCTGATCCACTATCCGGGACCAGAGGCCTAGTTGCTCTGTGGCTGTGTGAGTCCTTCCGGGGTAGACTCCCGATCAGGCCACTATCCTGCCTTCCCACAGATCACTCAGGAATTGCCTGTAGGGCATTATCCGTATCGGACCAAGTACTCTCTCTCGCTGCTCGTTGCACACAACCAGGGCCTTCCGGGGCGAGTATTCTTCTATGAAAGCCCGTAGCGAGTTCAAGTCCCGCCCTCCAACACGGGCTGTGCCTTTGACTTCGATGGCAACCTCGCCCCCACCCAGGACGAAATCGACTTCCAGCCCTGTCTTAGTCCTCCAGAAGTTGATGTTGTAGTCAAGCTCACTGTAGGATCTGTGGGCCACCAGCTCCATCAGGATAAAGTGCTCAAATGCCCTGCCAAACAACTCACCCTTCTCCTCCTCCAGCCGTCGCTTGGTTATGGCGCCGGCAACCCCCACATCGAACAGGTAGAACTTCGGCGCCTTGCTTATCACCTGCCGGCTCTGCCTCTTCTTGAAAGGCTCTACGCTGGTTCCCATGAGCGTGTCGACGAGGATTTGGTAATACTCCTTTACCGTCTTGGAATCTACCCCACACTGACGCGCGATATTCGAGTAGTTGGTGAGCTCGCCATGGGAGTATGCCATGGCATTGAAGAACCTGCAAAACGCAGGGATATTGCGGGTCAGCCCCTCGGCAAAAACCTCTTCTTTCATGTAATCTTGAGTGTAAGCCTTCAGAGCCTTCCTGTAACCCTCACGCAGGTAATGATCAGGTATCAAGCCTCGGTTCAAGATCGTCAGCAGATTCCAATCATCCAATTCCGCGGACACGAACGGGAACATCTCGGAGCGCCATGCACGGCCACCGAGTAAGTTAGCCTTTCCCCGCTTCAATTTCCGTGCGCTTGATCCGCAGAGTATGAACCGCAACCCTCTGTGCTCGATGAGCCAGTGCACCTCGTCCAGAAGCTGAGGCACCTTCTGTACCTCATCCAGAATCACAGGATGGCTCAGGGTCTTTTCATCCTTCGCCAGCAACTGTTCCCGCAGGAGAGATGGCCTCCCGGAAAGCTCAAGAAGAAGATCGGTTTGAAGGAGATCATATACCACACTGTGGGGGAACCTCTGCTTCAAATAAGTCGTCTTGCCGGTCTTTCGGGCCCCCCACAGAAACGCAG